>JAVCCW010000024.1 GCA_030765235.1 Candidatus Gorgyraea atricola
CACCAGAGGTGCCCAGCCTGAAAGACCGGCTTTATCGGGAAAACGAGTTGCGTCCGTAAAGAATATACTGGGAGGCGATTGCTTCTCCATGCCCAGATAAGGCACTATCTCATCAAGAAATTTATAGCAAAAAGACAGGTCGTCGCATGCGCCAGGTTTGCATTCATATAAGTCAAGTAAAAGTTCATAACCGAAAGCTGTGCTTTTCCTTATCGCCGCTGACGCATTTTGATCGTTTGATATCTCCGCAACGCTGATAGACTTTTTCTTTTCCATATCCTCTTCTTTCTTCTTTATTTTACACCAAATAAAAACCCTCTGCAAGCCATTTTACTCAAACAAGATCAATCTGACAAATCTAAGTGAATTAGGAATCGATTATTGTAGAGTAGGGAAAGGTGTCGATGTTCTTTTGTAAATCAGAGGATGTCTATGAAGATAGCAATAAGTGCCTGAATTATAAATGCTCAAAGACTGTCTGCAACCTTTAAACTTACAAATCCTGCTTTTCCTGAATGTCTTGATTTTTTTGACCATTTATAATGTGGTGTTGGTATGAATTAATGAATATGGTTTTTACGCTTTTCTTGTGCTCTTTTTAATTTCTGGGAAAACGTGCCCTTTTTAAACTCCTGAGTCCATCCTTTTATAATTATCCAACCACCAAAACGAAGCAAGGAATTACGCCACGGCCTATACCATTTCTTCCATCCCATTTTAATGTTGTGCAAAAAGAAGGTTATTGCTGGAAAAGAAAATATATTTAAGCCTATCATAAACATATATTTAAACTGATAAAACCTTCCCATAATGTTACGAATGGCATCTTGCATATCCTCGGCACTTAGAGGCGTATCAGGTTCAAAAAGAGGAAAATTGCCATCGTAATATTCCCAGCCGACATCTTGAGTTGAATAAATCCTGTTTTGCCTCTGTAGTCTATGCCTTAATTCTGTCCCGGGCAATGGAACTGGTAGTAAAACCTGTATACTATCAAGTTTCGATTTTTGGATAAAATACCTAAAGGCCTTTATCCTTTCTTCCATTGTTACGCCAAGATTCAGGTCTTCCTTTAATGGATATCCAAAAATAAACATACCATGCACTAAGAACCCAAACTTATGAAATATCCTTACAAGAGATATCATATCTTCGGGAGTTAAGTGTTTGTTCATTGCTTTTAATTCTTCTTTAATAGGCGATTCAAAGCCTATAGCTACTGTGCTAATGCCAGCCTGACGCATACTAGAAAGAAGCTCTGAATCCTTTGCCTTATCCAATCTTATCTGAACAGCTAAATCTAGCCTTCTGCCTATATTCTTTTGATAATCTCTAAGCATATTGCAAAATCTTATAGTCTCGTCTCGATGTTGACCAAAAAGGTCATCAACGATAAAAAAATGTCTGGCATCTTTTGTTTCCAGAAGAAAACTTATACGTTCAATAAGTCTTTCAGGAGAAGCAGCTCTCGGCTTACCCTTAACAGTGCAAAACTCACAGTCCATGCTACATCCTCGTATCCTTTCAACAGGATACAGTTTAATTTTAGCATAACGCACCAAAGAAAAATCCGGCAAAGGTAACTTGTCAAAGTCTATAATAGGCTCTCTCTTTGAAGTATAGACAATCTCTTTATTGTTTAGATAAGCAACGCCATCTACTTTACTAACATCTTGCCTGTTCTTTATTGCAGGCAAGAGCTCCTTAATAGTTTCTTCTCCTTCTCCAATAACCACATAATCAATAGAGGAATCCAATGCCTCTTTTATATTATCCTCAATAAAATGTTGCCCCCCAGCAATAGTCATAACTCCATTATCTTTATAAAAACGGGCTATCTGATACAGTCTTGGTATCGTGCTGGTCAATCCTCCATAAAATCCAACAACATCCGCAGGTCTCTGCCGTTGTAAAAACTCATGGTCGGCGCCACCTGAATCGTTTTTGGGGCCATATCTACGCAGATTATTTTCGTCTATAACCTCCACATCCCACCCTTCCATTTCGTTAACAGAACTAGCAACACACACTGGGCCTAAAGCAACTGTCCCTCTTGCAATATGTGAATAAACATTAAAAGCTGGGTATGCTGGGATTATTACCCTAAATCTGTATCTTTTCTTGGACAAATCAAGCATATGTACCTCTTGTTTTATCTATATTTTGCATTACAATTTCACTCCTTTTAATTTTTTGTATTATTTAGTACTTAGGGACACTTTTGACAATAAAGCCAAGAGCATCTCTTTTTTGGTTAAATTATACACCTTAAAACATTGAATACCAAGCAAATTTTGCCTAGGATCTAGTAAACTGCTTCTCCACCCGGACATCAGATATATAATCTGATGTCCTGCTCTTAAAATTCTCTCTTTAGTAAGCCATCCATTTTGATGAGTTTTTGCTCTTGGAAAGCCTGGTAGGGTTTTTGTGCCGGTTAAATTTTCCTTTGAATGGCTAAATATAAGCCATGTCAGAATAGACCAAATAGTGAACATGTTGCTTATCTCTCCGCGCATTCAGGAAGAGATCCTTTGCTCTAAGAAACCAAACCTTGAGCAAATACCCGAATACAAGCTGCGCAGCGTAATAACCGAACCTTCCTGGCAAAAACAGCATGAGATCTGGCAGGAATTAATCAAAGCCTAATATTTCTCCTTACCTTTCCTAGTTAATGCCCTAAATATCGCCGATAATCCACACAATATTGTCAATAAAACGTTAACTACACTCCTTTAACTACAAACTACAAGCGGATTCGGAGAAAAAGAGATGGTAGGTTGAGATTTATCAGGGGATTTTTGTATAAGATTGAGGTTGCTTCGGCCTGCTTTGCAGGCCTCGCAATGACATGGCGGAATAATTTCCCCAACCCTTTGACACGTGCAAAGATAAAAAAACCCTGACGAAGCTTACTTATCAGGGCTTATATTATCTCTCCTTATGTAGTTCGAGAGATTTATGTGGCTGCGCTAAGCTGTGTAAGCTATAAATCTATCTCTTAACGCAAGCAAGGCTATTATATAGAACCTGAGCTAAAATATCAAGCAAATTGGCAAATCAGAGATAAAGTTCAGGCTAAAATTGCCTGCACTGCATAGTCCCGAGCTTGTCGAGGGAAGCTTGCCTGTCCTGAGCGCAGTCGAAGGGTCGAAGTGTCCATTTTGTCCGGTCTTTTTAGGCCAAGAATTCCCTAACCCTATTCAATATAAAGAGATAAACAATGTCCTATATAAAAACCTGGACATTGGCTATATCTGGGTTTTATTAAGTGCTTCTTGTTCTCGGTTATAAGCCTTATATGCTGCTTCGGCGAGCAATTCAATAACACTTTGATTGCCCATTAAACATTAGCCTGGCATACGGTTTTGTTGTTTTTACGGTACAATTATAATCTATGCTTTTATCTTTTCTTTCTTCGTTCTTTACATGTCCTTCTTCCATTCAATTTGTTAATTTTCTCTGGATTTGAATCGAGTTGGGTTCTGTTTCTCTCACTATTGCCGGCTCTTTTTCCACTCGATGAAGGATGCGTTTATATTGAAGGAATAGGTGGAAAAATTTGCTGTACTTGTTGAACGTATCCCACAAGTAGCGGGGATAAAATACGAAAGGATTTTCTAGGGGCATCTTGTACCGACGATCCTTTCGATATTTACGCCGGAAAAAACCACCTTCAAGAGGGTGGATTTTCTCAACCTTGGCACAGCCATAAAAACTCAACAGTTTCAACATCATCTCGTGCGTACTAAACCCCCATCCTTTTGCTCTGCGTATAACGTTTTCCACATGCTCTGGGGTGTAATAATTTTCCCAAGCCTGGTTGTAAATATCTTGCCATTCTTGTTTGGACATTTTGATGTGAGGAGTAGTTACGTGTACCGTATCGTAGTTGTTCATATCCACATCCAGCTCCATTCCCTTTTCATACAAAGCCTTGTGGTCATGAGAGCCAGGAAGCGGAGTCAAAATAAAAAACTCAAGGAGATCAATAGGTAGTTCTTTTTGAATGGTCTTGATGTCTTTCAGGACGCTCTCAGGCATATCTGTGGGGAAACCAAGGATATATCCTCCATAGGTCAAAACCCCTGCGTTATGCCAGGCTTGTAACATTATCCGGTACTCGTGAACCTGATTCTGTCTTTTTTGAATGCCTTTGAGTGCTTCCGGATTGATGCTTTCTATGCCAATGAATACACGAGTAACACCCGCTTGTGCAGCCTTTTTAATAAATCCCGGTATATTATGGCATAACGTATCCACCTGGATGATAAATTTCATTTTTATACCATCTCTTTTTCGCAACTGGATGAGTCGATCAAAAATGGCTTCCCACCTCTTATTGCGTGCGAAGTTGTCATCACTAATAAAAAAATTCGTAATGCCTTGAGCGACATTCACCCTTATAATATGTTCGACATCATCTGCGGTACGGCTGCGGGAATTACGTCCTTGAACGTTAATGATGGTGCAAAAGCTACACTGGAAGGGACACCCTCTCCCGGCATCAAAGCTAGCTCTTAATCCTATAGTCCTCTTAATAAGTGACGCTGGCAAATAAGGCACAGGCATGCCTTTAATATTTGGAAAATCTTGCATGTAATTATAGAGGGGTTTCATTCTTTTATGAAAGGTGTCTTGAAGAAGAGATTCAAGACGTCCTTCCAGCTCTCCGGCAAAAAGCGAGATCCCTAAATCCATAGCTTCCTGAAGGTCGGATGGAATCTTGGGTAACATGGCAAGACAGCCGCTGATATGAAAACCTCCGATGCAAACCGGAATATTTTTTGAGCGAAATTGGCGGGCAATATCAACAGCACGGGGAAACTGATTGGTCTGAACACCAACAAGAGCGATAAGACCATGATTTCCAGGTTTTTGAATGAGTTGGATGATGCGTTTAATTTTAATGCGAGTGTTGGTTTCGTCATAGGCATGCAATTCTATTTGTGTATCATGGCCTAAGATATTTCGCTTAGCACAATCTAAAGCTAGCCCATAGAGGACGGCAAGAGTATTGGACGGAATCGAAGAACGAACCCATTGAATTACGTAGCCATCATCGTCATAGTGAGATGGACTGATCATGATAAAGTGGAATGTTTTTTTTATTGTTTTTTTCATGAAAGCGGAATTTGAGAGATGTTTTATACTGCCTTCCTGATATATTTCTTGTTCTTTGGGTTTTTATACTGAAGCAATGCCCTTTGTATCATCCTCTGGCTGGGAGTACTAGCCACATAAACATATTTCCCTGTAAACGGATCCTTCTTTGTATAATACATGCAGGCTGATATAGTCATAGGCAGAGGTATGTAATCCTGGATCTGTTCCGGGTAAATATGATTTTTTTTAAGGTAGGCTGCGAGCTCCTGCGCATCTTCAAGGTGCGTGCCAGGGTGGCCTACTATAAAATAGTTCACCAGGTATTGTTTTTTGCCCAATTGCTTGTTTATATTTTCAAACTTATTTATAAATTTTTCATAGGCCTTAAAGCTTGGTTTATTCATCAATTCCAGGACAGAATCGACGCAATGCTCAGGAGCAACCTTCAACTGCCCGCTAACATGATGAGCACACAATTCGCGCATATATTCGTCCGAATAGCTATCAATCAACAGATCATACCTCACGCCGCTGCCAACAAAAACATGCTTTACGCCGGGTATTTTCGCAAGCTCTTTCCATAAGCGGAGCGAATAATCATAGCCTAATTTAAGATTTTTGCATTTCTCGGGAATGAGGCATTTCTTGCCGCGGCAGGCGCCTGCCGTTTTCCATGAATGGCACACGGCCATATACATATTTGCTGTCGGTCCGCCGATGTCGGTGATAGTTCCGCGGAAATTTTTGTCCTGCGTGATAGATCTTATTTCCGCGACCAACGACTTACTGCTCCGGCTCTGTACTATCCTGCCCTGATGCAGATATAAAGAACAGAAATTGCAACCGCCCGCACATCCCCTATGAGATATGATTGAATGTCTGACTGTCTCAAATCCCGGCACACCATTTTCCCTATCATATACCGGATGCCAATCCCGCATGTAAGGAAGAGAATATATCTTGTCCATCTCATCGCCGGTAAGGGGAAGCGCTGGAGAATATTGTATGACGAACCTTCCGCCGTGTTTCTGGATGATCGTCTTCCCGCGGACCGGATCGGCTTCAGAATAAATGGCCTTAAAGGTCTCGTTAAATTTATCCTTATCAGCGGCAATATCTTCAAAAGATGGAATTGAAATATAATCCTTAAGGCCATCCGCGGAGTTCCTAACAACTACCGTGCCGCGGATATAATTGAGACTGCTTTTGCCTTCGCCGTTTTTTAAGCGCCATGCTATCTCAAGTATCTGCTTCTCACCCATACCGTAAACAAGTATGTCGGCCTTAGAATCAAAAAGTAAGGAGCGCCTGACCTTGTCTGACCAGTAATCATAGTGCGCCAACCGCCTCATGCTCGCTTCTATGCCGCCGAGTACTATCGGGACATCTTTAAAAGCCTGCTGTAGTTTATTAGCATATATGAGGACCGCCCTCTCAGGCCTCAGTCCGGATTTCCCGCCCGGAGAATAGGAGTCTTTATTGCGCACTTTTTTATTGGCGGTATATTTGGCGAGCATAGAATCAAGATTGCCTGCCGTAACGCCGAAAAATAATTTCGGCCGACCCAGCCGTTTAAAATCTTCAATCTTGTTCGGGTCCGGCTGCGCGATAATCCCAACCTTGAATCCGGCGTCTTCCAGCACCCGCCCTATAACAGCCGCGCCGTAAGAAGGATGATCGACGTACGCGTCGCCGCTAACAAGTATAATATCCAATTCATCCCATCCGCGCTTTTTCAGGTCTTCTTTTGATATCGGCAGAAAGTTTTTCATAAAACTATTATACCCCAAATTGACGGTAAAAACCATGAAAGTGGACAACCTCTCTGTAAACAGCTATTGTGAAATTTGAGAGGTATCCCTCGCTTTTCGCCCAGAAATACGGCGCGACAAAAAAACTCTCTGTATACAGGTAGGATATAAATTGAAGGGAGCCGGTACAGTTATAGGGGGGGCAGGTCACCGCGTTGTAATCGTTATTTTACTAGTAACCGCGGTAAAAATACACTTATTTTTCAATCAGCTAATTATCGCTAACCACCTTCACACTCTTGCCGAAATGTTTAGCTGATACTCCCTATTTTTCTGGTCAATTCCTCTGCCTTTTCCATCAATGACAGCCATACCTCCTCATCATCCTTAATGTCTTTCTCCAAATATTCGTAACGCGCGTTACTCTCGCGGGACCATGACGATGAATCAGTCGTGAAGACATGACGGATCGCTTCGCATTCTGTTTGATGTCTCTCGATGCGGATATGAACATCTCGTGCCTGTGAATTGAACTTCATCCTTTCAGCCTTAAGCTGCTTAATCAGATTACGGTCCGACCTCTTATCTGCTGCCGGACGGGCCTTCGAATCAGACTTCGACTTAGACCTGACATTCGTATCCCCTCGCAGTTTCTCGCGAACTTTTGTCTCCATGCTATATACATACTCCTCATAATTACCCGGATAATAAAGAACTGTGCCATCCTTCACTTCTACAATCCGGGTTGCCAGCATATTCACAAAGGTACGGTCGTGGCTGATAAAAAAAACTGTTCCATTGAATGCTTTAAGAGCCTTGCCGAATGCCTCGACAGTCTCAAAATC
>JAVCCW010000025.1 GCA_030765235.1 Candidatus Gorgyraea atricola
ATCTTAACCCCTTTAACCTATTTAATCTTGATTTCGAAGCATTCAGTATTCTGCTGACAGTAATCATTGTATCGTTGGTATCATTCATTGCCTATCGCCCATTCTGTCAATTCATTTGTCCTTTTGGCCTTATTTCGTGGATAGCTGAGCGATTTAGTATTTTTCGTGTTCGAATTGACAAAGAAAAGTGTGTCCAATGCGGTGCCTGTATAAAGGCGTGTCCCTTAGGAGCTGCAGAAGGTCGCATTAACAGGAAAATATTACCGGCAGATTGTTTTAGCTGTGCGCGTTGTTTGAATGTTTGTCCAGTTGATGCTATCCAATATACGTTTTTCTTAAAAAAAGGGTAATCTAAATGATTGCACCAAGAAGCAATTATTTTAAGAGCGTACTGTTCTCCATAGTTATAATTTTTATATTTCTGTCTGTGGCAGCAGGGTTTCTGCATAATCACAGCGATTCAGAATTTCATAATGATTGTCCTGTGTGTATTTTAGCTATAACCGCATATATAATTATATTTTTCACAATCCTTCTTTTTGTAGATTTTCCATATATTGGTTTTACTTATATTACGTTCCAAAAGTTTATATATATAGATTTTTACTCCTCAAATTTTTCTCGAGCTCCTCCATTTCTCTTTAAAGTCTAATTTCGTCACTTAAAATTCACTTATACTACATAAAATAGAGGAGTGTTGCCTTTATATGAAGAAAATTTTATATCTAACCTTATTTTTAATGGGTATTGCATCTTTTGCGTATGCAGCAAGGCCATTATCTACCGATGATGCAGGAACAGTAGAAAAAGGATTTTTTGAGATAGAGAACGGTTTTGAATATGTTAAACAAGATGATGAAGAATATAATTTGAGCTTTGCTTTGAAATACGGTATTAGTGAAAGTTTTCATATAGGAGTAGAGCTTCCATATAAGTTTATTAACTTTAAGGAAAGCGAGGATATGGATGGTATAGGAGATCTCGTAGTTAGTTCTAAATATAATTTCTTGGAGGATGAAGGGAATTTGCCCAGCATGTCTTTAGGTGTCAGTATCAAGACAGAAACAGGAGATGCAGATAAAGGCTTAGGCACAAGTGAAGTAGATTATGGTGTTAATGGAATAATGAGTAAGGAAATAGGAAGATTAATCTCGCATTTAAATGTAGGTTATACATTTGTTGGAGGGCCAGGAAAGGATACATCTTCCTATGGGCTTGCTATGGAATATCCAATAAATGAAAATTTGAATGTATTAGGAGAGATTACTGGTGAGACAGCTTTTGATGGAGATTTTGATGACAATCCTTTTAGCGGACTGGTGGGGGTAAATTATGCTATAAATGCGATGGTAATGTTCGATCTTGGAATAGGCTTTGAGATTTCAGATGCAAGCCCTGATTATACTATTGTTACAGGTTTGACATTAGGATTTTGATATTTTCATTAAGGATTGTACTAGTCACTATTTGGTCACTAGCAATAATCCTCAAAATCACCAATTCTCATAACTTATTGTGAGATAATAGGTTACAACCATACAATCCATCTAGGACATCAGATTTTCGATCTGACGACACCGGTTCGAATCCGGTTGGGGACGCCATTTTATCATAACTAATTGTAAAATAATAAGATAGGAAAGTACTTAATAAGCTACTCTTGAAGTGTCGTCAGATTGTATCTCTGATGACATAGCGGGGAGGGTCGAATTTAGCAAGTTTGTAGTTTTTTCAATAATGCACCCACTGTAGCCATCTTTGTCTCGAAATCGCACCCCTTCCCAATAAGCTATATTTGTGATATACTTATAATTGAATAAGTAGCTCAACTTAGCCCCTGAGAAAGGGCGATTTTTTGCCATGATTATGACGAGATTTAGAAAACTGTTAATCACAAAAACAATAGGATTGGTTATAATAGTTACGTTCTCTGTAACTACTACAGTCTACGGCATAGATTTGTCAGACTTCGAGCATCTTAGAAAGCCCCTTGATTTTAGCGATGTTTCTTTGGATGCGGACAAGAGACACAGCGATGCAAGAAAAGACTTGGTAGCTACAGAAGAAAATCTAAGACTTATAGATGAAAATGAAAGAAATGATATTTTGCAAGCGATTAAAATTTCCATAGAGGGAGTAAGAATAGCAAAGCGTCTAAAATTAATTTCTCGAAAACAAAAAAATGAAAATATTTCTTTGTTGCGAGAATTAAAAAGAAAAAATTCAATCTTTATTCGTTCGAATCCTGAAAAAATATTAAACATAGATTATTTTTTGGGGCCAATTCGTTCCAACGAAAGATTTATTTTTGCCCAAGAATTATTTAATAGGTCCTGGTTTAAAGGGCGTGGCCTGGAATACCTATCCGACCTTATTCTCTTTCGCACCCTATCTACCGATGACCTAAGAAATAAAATCATAGGCGAGGAGAAAGTTATCAAGTTAAAGCAAACAGTAGAATTTTACCTAGAAAACTATAGGAAGTCTCCCCAAGAAAGAAACCTAACATTGCTCTATTTTGAAGAATCGTTAGAAGATATTAGGCCCAGAGTAACAGAAGCAATAAAAGAAGTGATTGACCAATTGTTTTATCAGGAATCTGAAGAACGCAATAAATTAATACAAAGCTTAGAAACGTTAAATATTTTTAGATCTAGGAAGGGGAATTGGTTATCTACTAGCCATTATTATTGGGTACTTTTTAAAGCCTTGTTTCTTGGGCATTCTGTTAAGAAAGATGTTGTTCATCATGAGATGGGGCATCATAGTAGATACCTTTTTAATTTAGAAGACCCTTTCAGTGTATTTGGAAATATAGTAAGAGGACTTTTGGGTAAGGAAGACGAAAACGTACAAAAGGGGAAAGATTATGCCCGTTCTTATTTGGAGCAAAAAGTAACTCAAGGGGAACTCAAGAAAACAATAAGCGAAAAATGGTTAGAGGGTAGGACTAAAAAATATAGAGATCCTAAAGATTTTTTCTCTGACGAGGATTATAAGGCAGGATATTTTTTAGCAGGTCTTTTCTTGGGATTACATGGGAACGATAAAAAACGGGCAATGAAATTTGCATTGGATTTAACTTTTGCCGAATGGTTTAATTGGACAAGAAAATTTTTGAAAAAATATTATTTTTTAAATAACCTTTATCTTGCTTTAGGGCTGGTAGGTGATATTTTATTTGTAATATCCGGTGGATGGGGTATTTATATATTAACAGAATCAGCATGGGCAGTAGTTGGTGGCGTTATCGCCATTATTGTTCTCGGAGCATTTTTAATGACAGGGCATGAATCTTACCGTGAGAAATTATTCAATGAAAGAGTCGAAAGAGGAGATGTTAAAGATTTTGGTGCACCAATTGCAGATATAGACCTTATAGATGAAGAAGCTCCTCAACATAAGACTGATGATGCAGATGCAGCAAATAATTTGACTTCCGAACTAATTAAGTTTAGAAAACTTCAAGCAGACGATTTATAAAAAATTATTCTATTAAAAAGATGCTTGAACTAGTCACTATTTGGTCACTAGCGATAAACTGAAAACTTACCAATTCGCCCAACCTGTTGTAAAATAATAAGTTGTAAGTATAATATTTTACTAGGACATCAGATTTTCGATCTGACGCCGATAAAACCCCTTGACATTGTATATACCATATGGTATATTTTAAATGGTGATAAATATGAAAAATGGTATATTTTCCGTACAAGAGCAGATTAGTTATATTATGAAAATGTCTGGTATGAACCAGGCAGATATAGCTAGGGCTTTAGAGGTGGATTACAAGACTGTAAACAGGTGGATTAACGAAGAAAGGGCACCGCATACTGCACATAGGCAAAAGCTTTATAAGTTATTTATCGAAAAAGTTGATTTGCCTTTATTGGCCGCTAGATTAAAAAAAAGATACAAGAATCCTCTGAAAACAATAAAAGAAAACCCCAGCATATATAATAAGTTCCTGGTAAGTTTGACCTATAATTCAGATGCGATCGAAGGCAGCACTTTAACAGAGAGTGATACGGAAAGGATCATTATACAAGGAGATGTCTTGGCCAATAAAAGCCAGAAGGCACAACAAGAGGCAATAAACCATAAGACAGCGCTGGAGTTTGTATTTTCAAAAGCAACCAGGGATTTTAAAATAGACGAAGGTTTTATATTGTCGTTGCACAGAATGGTTATGCACGGGTTAAGCAAAGACGCGGGTCAATTAAGAAGGGTAAACGTAAACATAAGAGGGCTTCAGAAAAAATTGTCCCACTACCAGTTTGTTCCGCAGCTATTTAAGGAGTTTACCTCAGATGTAAATACGTACGGGGGTAATGTGATAAAAAAGACAGCCATTAATCATTATGAATTTGAAGAGATGCACCCATTTAGTGATGGGAATGGCAGGGTGGGTAGGCTCATTTCCATAACTCAGCTATTATCAAAAAACTTCCCTCCTTGTGTAATACAAAATAAAGACAGAGAGCGTTACTATGGTGTTCTGCAGATGGGAGACATACATAGGTTTGACCCTATAGCGAATTTTTTCGCTGAAAGCATTTTGCAAGGATATGCTTTGTTGGAATAACTTTCCTCCTTGACCATCCTGATTTTTCTTCTATAATATAACGACATGCGTTATACCAGAGATCAAATATTATCCGCGCTCAAACAATATTGGGGTTATACTTCTTTCCGGCCTTTACAGGAAGAGATAATTTTTTCTATTCTCGAGGACAAAGAGAGCCTTACAGTCCTGCCCACTGGCGGGGGAAAGTCACTCTGCTTCCAATTGCCGGCGCTTCTTAGGGATGGCATGGCAGTTGTCATTTCTCCGCTTATATCTCTCATGAAAGACCAGGTGGACGCGTTAAAAGATATAGGAATAGCCGCGGTATATTTAAATTCCAGCTTATCTATTAAGGAACAAAGAAAAATAATAGCGCTTATCCAGGAGCAAAAAATAAAACTTCTCTATATCTCGCCTGAGCGTTTGCAGAACGAAGAGACAGTTGATCTCTTGCGCTCGGTACAGGTCTCCTTTTTTGTAATAGATGAGGCGCATTGTATAAGCCACTGGGGGCATGATTTCAGGGCTGACTATCGTAATCTCAGGATTATAAAGGAGATGTTCCCGTCGATGAGTGTCCACGCGTTTACAGCCACTGCTACAAAAGCAGTGCAGGATGATATTGTGGCCCAGCTAAAATTTGACGACGCGAAAGTACACATTGCTTCTGTAGACCGGTCTAATCTGACATACAGGGTGGTGCCCCGCACGATCATTATACAGCAGATAACTGATGTGCTGAAAAAACACGTTAACGAACCAGGCATTATATATTGTCTGCGCAGGGATGATGTTGACACGATATCTGATAAATTAAATAAACTTGGTTTCGAGAACCTGCCTTATCACGCGGGCCTTACAGATGAAGTGCGCCACGTGAACCAGGATAAGTTCGTGCGTGAACAGGTCAATATAATAGTGGCAACAGTTGCCTTTGGCATGGGTATTGACCGTTCAAATATCCGTTTTATCATACACGCTGCTATGCCCAAAAGCCTGGAATATTATCACCAGGAAACAGGACGCTCTGGCCGCGATGGACTCCCGTCATATTGTTACATGTTTTTTGGCGGCAGGGATTATCGCACCTGGAAGTTTCTGTCGGAAAAATCCTCTAATCAGGATACTCTCGTTGCTAAACTAAATACAATATATCATTTTTGCTCAAAGCCTCAGTGCAGGCACAAGGCTATCGCAGCTTATTTTGACCAGGTGTATGATAAAAATTCCTGCGCGGCCTGCGATTATTGCCTGGATGAATTTGACATGGTCGTGAATCCTTTAAAGATAGGGCAGGACATATTGTTCTGTATATACGAGGTCACACAGGATATCTCTTACGGATTTGGCGCAGGCCATATAGCCAATATATTAAAGGGGCATCTGACCGATAATGTTGAAAGAAGAGGACATCATAAGTTAGCCAAGTTTGGTATGATGACCGGCACTTCGCTGGAATTCATAAGATACATGATAGAGCAGATGATAGGCCAGGATTTTCTTGTAAGGGAGGGAGCGTATTCTACACTTTCGCTTACGCCTTCCGCGATAAAGGTGCTAAAAGGCGAGATCACTCCGACGCTGGTCAAGCCGCTACTGGCCAAAAAGAAAAAAGAGATCGCGAAGAAAAGAAAAGAGATAAAAGAAAAAGAATGGCAGGGCATAGATCAGGAATTATTTCAGATGCTTCGCAGGAAACGAGCAGAGCTTGCGTTTAACCATCGTGTCCCAGCCTTCATAATCTTTGGAGACAAATCCTTAAAAGACATGGCCATCATAAAACCTACCACAAAAGAAACCTTTGCCACAGTATTTGGAGTAGGCGCCAAAAAAGCAGAGACCTACGCAGACACCTTTACTTCAATAATCAGCGAATACCTGAAGTCATATGACTGAATATATTTGCCCTCACTGCAAGCAGCCTGTTTATGATGACGATGCAATAAGGTGTCTTTATTGCGGGGAAAGTCTGAACCGTAGCATAGGCTTTATGGCACGCATAAAATATCCACCGTATAAAACAATAATCATCGCTGCCGTAATATTGGTCTTAGTAAGTTTTATCGCATTAATAATTAGATAAGAGGTGAAAAAATGAAATTACCGAGTTCTTTAGTGGTGTTTGATCTTGAGACGACCGGTACTTGGATTGAGAAGGACAGGATAGTCGAGATCGGTATGATCAAGTTATTGCCGGATGGTTCAAGAGAGGCTTATGTAAAACGCGTTAATCCTGGCATACCAATTCCACCTAATGTCAGTCGTATTATTAATATCGTGGACGGTGATGTTAAAGACGCGCCGCGATTTAAGGATATAGCCAAGGAGGTGCAGGAGTTTATAGGCGATTCTGATCTTGGCGGATTCAATATCCTGAGATTTGACCTGCCTGTATTGGAGCGCGAGTTTTTTGACGCGGGCTTCAGTTTTTATTGGCGCGAGCGTAATATATACGACGCGCAAAAAGTTTATCACATACACGAAAAAAGGGACCTGACAGCCGCTTACCGGTTATACTGCGGAAAAAATCTTGATAACGCGCATTCCGCCCTGGGTGACGCTGAAGCAACGGTCGAGATATTTGACGCGCAGATCAAAAAGTACGGGGCCGTGGAGCAGGGCATAGAGTCTCTGAAAGATTTTGATTATGAACGCTCCAGCGCTTATTTTGATAAAGGCCGAAAGTTTTGCTGGTGGAATGGCGAACTGTATCCAATGTTCGGTAAATATGGAAAGAAAAAACACATAAAGGACATCCTCAAGAATGACCGTCGATATTTAGAATGGGTGATTACCAAGGATTTTAGCGAGGAAATCAAGGTGATGATAAAAAAAGCCCTGGCCGGAGAATTGCCGCAGGCCCCGTCATTTGATAATTAAAAGGAGGTTTAGCGTATGACTTATCTAAGGATAATTTTAATATTAATATTCCTTTCAATCGTTTCTTGGGTAGGGGAGTCCAATGTTTTTGCTGAAAAATTAAAACCCATTGAGCTTTTAAAACCTCAGCTCGAAAGAGGCGTATTGTTAATGCAGGCGCTCAAGGAAAGAAAATCAGAACGTGAGTTCAGCACCAAGGAGCTTTCCCTGGAACTTATTTCAAATCTTTTATGGGCTGCTTCTGGCGTAAACAGGCCTGATTCTGGAAAACTTACATCTCCCACTGCAAAAAACTGGCAAGAAATCGAGATATATGTGGCTATGGAAAAAGGATTATATTTATACAATGCCCAAAAGCATACCTTAGAACCGATCATGGCTAAGGATGTGCGGGAGTTTGTCGGGCTTCAGTCTTTTACGCAAATAGCTCCTCTTGATCTTATATATGTAGCTGATTTTGCAAAAATGGGTGGACATAATGAAGGGACAATTTTTTATTCAGCGACCGATACAGGGTTTATCAGTCAGAATGTATATCTTTTCTGTGCATCAGAAGGGCTGGCAACTGTTGTCCTGGGCTGGGTTGATAAACCAGCCTTGTCAAAAATCATGAACCTTAGAGACGATCAAAGTATAATACTTACACAGCCAGTAGGTTATCCAGAGTAAGGGAAATTTTATGAAACGTAAAAAAGTTGAACTCGTGGCTCCAGCAGGATCCTGGGCTGGGCTACAGACTGCTATAAAATATGGGGCAGATAGTGTGTATTTTGGCGTAAGAGATTTGAACATGCGCCACAGCGCAGAGAATTTTGATTTACTCGAGCTGGACAAGGCAATGAAGTTATTGCATAAAAACAATAGAAAAGGTTACCTGACTTTAAATACTATCATCTACAATAACGAACTTAGCAAGATCAGGAAGATCCTGAAAAAGGCTAAAAAAGCAGGCGTGGACGCGGTTATTGCTTGGGACATGGCTGTTCTTAAGATAGCTAAAGAATTAAAACTCAAGGTTCATCTTTCAACTCAGGCAAGTGTTTCAAATTTTTCTGCAGTGAAATTCTATAGTTTATTAGGGGTTAAAAGGATTGTGCTGGCAAGGGAGTGTAGTTTCGAAGCAATAAAGGATATCATTAAATCCATCAGAAAAGAGAAGATAGGCTGCGAGATAGAGACATTTATCCACGGCGCCATGTGCGTGAGCCTATCAGGAAGATGCTTTTTATCGTCGTATGCATTTGCAAAATCAGCAAATAGAGGCAAGTGTATCCAGCCCTGCAGGAGGCGATATCTTATCACTGACCTGGAAGAAAAGGGCAATAAGTATATTTTGGGCAAGGATTATATATTGAGTCCCAAGGATCTATGCACAATAGATTTTATTGACAGACTTATAGAAATAGGCGTAACTTCTTTTAAAATAGAAGGCAGGATGCGTAACCCTGAGTATGTGAAGGAGGTAACTTCTGTATACAGGACTGCGATAGACGCGTTCTTTAAAGATAGCCTGAGCGCGCAGTTGAAAAAAAATCTCAAGCGCAGACTGAATTCGGTCTACAATAAAGGCTTTACGAACGGATTTTTCTGGGAGACACCTAATGATACAGGTGCTGGCCCTGTAGACAGTAAACACGAAAAGATCTTTTTAGGAGAGGTGGTTAATTTTTACAATAAAAATAACGTCGCGGCCATCCATATAAGGAACCAAGGTGTTAAGATAGGAGACAGGATCGCAATCTACGGAAAAAGCACACCCTTATCCATCGCAGAAGTAAAAGAGATGCAGATAGCCGGCAAGGCAGTAACCTTTACAGAAAAAGGCAAACAAGTAGGCATAAAACTACCCTTCAAAGTAAGACGCAACGACAAGGTCTTCTTTTACAAGCAAAAACATGCTTAACTTTACATTTAAGGTCTTGCTTTAAATGTAAAGTTAAGTACAATTCGCCATACCGCTACCCCCTTCCCAATAAGCCATATTTGTGGTATAATATACTTGTATGAGCATCTCAACCAGGCCCTTGAGAAAGGGTGGTTTTTTGGGTGGATTATGGAGAGAATTAAAAAACAGTTAACTGTGATAACGTTATTTGTGTTTGTATTTACAGCCACAGCTTATAGCGCAGATGGGCATCTAAGGATACCGCTTTTATCAAAAGAGAAAGAGGCCCTGCAGAAATTAAGAGATTTATTTTATAATGACGACATGAACTTGCGAGAACGCTTGCATCTGCAGGGCATAACAGAAAAAGAAATTGACATTATCGGAAAAGAGACTAAAGAGCCTCAAGACTACAGATATTTTTATGAATACGAATTAGGGATTGTGCAAATCAAATCTTTGATGCAATATCTTAAAGGGCCAGTAATTTTAGTTATAGAAGGAGAGATGGGTAGCGGCAAATCTACGTTAATACATAGGCTGGCAACAGGACGCGATTTTGGTATAAACCCTTCAGCTATCACTGTATTTGACGAAGATATTTTAGACATGGAGCATGACGAAGACGAAATGAGAGATATAATAGAATTATTTATCGAAACGATAGAAACTGATAAGAATTTTATAATTTATGATGGGCATTTTTTTATACAGCATGTTCGCACGTTGCCTAGTGTATACGACAGAACGAAAGAGTTACTGAAAAAGTTTTATATTATTAAAGTTAGCATAGAAGCTATCTGGGATAGAGAAGGGCGTATACTGACAAAAAACGAAGATTTTGTTACTATACCCACAATTGGTGACCTAGACTTTGATGATAAGTTGCAAAGCCAGAAAAGATATATTATGATTAAGCCCGATGCGATACTACAAAAGGCAAAAGGGGATTCTTCAAAGGACTTATCCCGAGATGCTGTCCAACTCGGCAATAAGAAAAAAATCATAAAAGAACTAAATCGTCTAAAAGTTAAGACGCTGCATTTTCTTAGGAAAATTGGTTTTAGATTTTTGTGATGTAGAAGAGAGTAAGCAGTCTTCCTAATAATCCCATCCAAATATCAGATTTTCGATCTGACTCCGACTGGTTCGAATCCACCGGGCGGAGGGGCCCACGAACAGAATACCCCACGCACCATAATATGGGATAAAGAGATTGCTTCGGCCCCGGTAAATCGGGACCTCGCAATGACATACATATTTCCCTGTTAACTTACCGATTATCCTAAAACCTATTAATCGCTTATAACTTTCCTCTTTACAAAACCTTACCCACCTTGTATAATAATTCAGCTGCATGCCCCGTTCCAAATTTTATAGGATGTGGAATTGTTTAGGGGTATGTATGTTTTTAGAGTCACTAAATCAATATGACAGCCAAATCAAAGATTTGGAACGGGGTGAAGAAAAAGGCTAAGCGTATAAAGGTACGTAGGTCTTGGACCATTAATCCCAAAACTCGCGTAAAAAAGAGTGAGAAGCGCTATTCCAGAAAAGATAAAATGAGATTGCTTCGCGGAGTTTACCCCGAGCGAAGTCGAGGGGCCCGCAATGACGTATTGGAGGGTGATAAGATATGAAGTTAAAACTTGGACTTCCTAAGGGTAGCCTGCAAGAGGCTACTATCCGGATGTTTAAAAAAGCAGGCTTTAATATATCTATAGGTTCTAGAAGTTATTTCCCATCTATAGATGATATAGAGATAGAGCCGTTTTTATTAAGGGCGCAGGAGATGGCGAGATATGTTGCTGATGGCGCGCTTGACTGCGGCATTACAGGCAATGACTGGACCATAGAGAGCGGCAAACAGGTCGTAAAGGTGTGCGATCTTATATATGGCAAGCAGGGCCTCAGGCCAGTGCGCTGGGTTCTGGCAGTACCGAAAGATTCAAAGATAAGAAGCGCAAAGGATCTTAAGGGAAAACGTATAGCCACTGAACTCGTCAATGCTACAAAGGCATATTTTAAGAAGAAAAAGGTGAGCGTGGATGTAGAATTCAGCTGGGGTGCGACAGAGGCAAAGGTGGGCGCAGGCCTGGTAGACGCAATAGTCGAACTTACTGAAACAGGCATGAGCCTCAAGGCTAATAACCTTCGCATCATCGATACGATCTGCGAATCCACGACTCTTGTAGTAGCAAATAAGGCCTCGTGGAAGAATCCATGGAAAAGGCAGAAGATAGAATCCATAGCGCTTCTTCTAAAAGGCGCGTTGGCAGCTGAGGAAAAGGTAGGGCTTAAGATGAACGTGGAAGAAAAGAATCTCAAGAAAGTGATCTCCATTCTTCCTGCCATGAAAAAACCCACCATCTCAAAACTTTCTCAAAAAGGATGGTGCGCGATAGAGACTATAGTTGAAGAAACAATCGTTCGTAATATTATTCCAAAGCTGAAAAAGCAGGGCGCTCAAGGAATCATCGAATATCCATTGAATAAAGTGATACAATAACAGGAGGTCGTACATGCCTTGTGGCAGAAAACGAAAACGCAGAAAGATCTCGACTCATAAGAGGAAAAAAAGACGCAGAAGAGATAGACACAAGAAGAAGTAACCGCGGTTTACAACATTGATAATGACTTCGAGACATTTATTAATCTTAGCGATTGCAGGGATAGTGGCTTTGCATGGCGTGGGCTGCGTGTCTACAGAGAAGGCAAAGAAACGCGTAACATTCAGCCCTGCCCAGGAGATTTTGAGGATAGCAGAGAAAAAGACTGCTCCGTCCATAGCACCCCGTTCATACGCCCATTATTCTATGGGCATGATCTATGACAATGAAGGCAATGTCTCCCAAGCAATAGAAGAATACCTTAAGGCCATTGAGATCGATCCTGGCGCAGCGCCTGTGTATTATAAATTAGGCGCAGCTTACGTAAAACTGGGCAGGGCTAACGAGGCCATTGTAAATCTCAAAAAGGCATCAGAGCTCGACAAAGAAAATAGTCACGCCAGATTTTTGCTCGCTCTTATTTATACCTCTCAGCAAAATTATGACGAGGCAGCAAAGGAATACGAAGAGATCTTGAAAAGCGACCCAAAGGATCTCGCGATCCTTACGTCCCTGGCAGATATGTATATACTTGGCCAGGATTTGGACAGGGCCATAAAGATCTATGAAAAACTTGCTGGAGAAAAAAGGGATTCACCGCTGATCCATTTTAATCTCGGAGTCGTATACACAAAGGCAGCGCGGATCGAGGCCGCGGTGAAAGAATTTAAAAAGGCAATAAAGTTAAGGCCAGATTATCTGGAGGCCCATTTAGCCCTGGCAGTGCTCTTTGAAATAAATAATAATCTGGATGGGGCAATAACGCATTACGAGAAGTCGATAAAACTCGACCCTGTAAATACAAAATTATATCGCCAGTTGGGTCAGCTCTATTTTCAGATGGAGAATGCCACTGAGGCGATACGCCAGTATAAGCTTTTGTTGAAGTTTGACCCTGAGGATGTTATTGCGCATATAGAGCTCAGTTATATCTATGTCGCAGATTCCAGGATCGATGATGCGATAGAACTTTTAAAAGAGGCGCTTCTTCTGGAGGAAAGAACAGAGGATATCTATCTTGCCTTGGGTTTTTGTTACAGTGAAAAAGGCGACAAAAACTCCGCGGTAGAGTCGTACAAAAAAAGCATAGAAGTAGACCCCTTTAATCCAAAATCTCATTTTTATCTGGGGGCAATGCTTGAAGATATGGGCCAGCGGAAAGACGCGTTCCTGCAGCTGGAGAGATCCCTAGAGTTAAATGCTGATGATCCTGAGGTATTGAATTATCTTGGTTATATATACGCTGAGGAAGGCATAAATCTTGAAGAGGCAGATCGTCTAGTAAGAAAGGCGCTCTCTATGAGCCCGAATAACGGCGCGTATATAGATAGCCTTGGGTGGGTTTATTATAAAAGGGGCATGTTTGAAGAGGCGAAGCTGGAACTTGAAAGGGCGATAGGGCTGATAGGTGACGATCCTGTAGTATATGATCATCTGGGAGACGCGTATTTTAAGACAGGCGCGCTTGATCAGGCAAAAGGGGCCTGGCAAAAATCACTCCAACTTAACGAAAACAAGGAAGTTCAAAAGAAACTGGATGAGCTATGTCAAAAAGAAGAGCTGATATCAAAGAATTAGAAAAAATAGCAAAAGAGATCCGGATTGAAATAGTGAAGATGCTTACTTGCGCTGGCTCAGGCCATACAGGTGGGTCGTTATCCATGGTGGAGCTTGTCGTGGGGCTTTATTTTTATAAGTTTAGATGCGAATCTGACAAGCCACTCTGCGATACGCGTGACATATTTGTGCTTTCAAAGGGCCATGCCTGTCCTGCGCTATACGCAGTGCTCGCGCACATGAATTTTTTCGATAAGAAAGAACTATGCACATTGAGAAAGACAGGCACGCGGCTTCAAGGCCATCCTCAGGTCGGACTGCCAGGCATAGAGGCATCAACTGGTTCTTTGGGTCAGGGCCTTTCGATCGCGAATGGATACGCGCTTGCCGCAAGATTAAACAAAGACCCTAAGCGCATCTATTGTCTTATGGGCGATGGTGAGCTCGATGAAGGACAGATCTGGGAAGCAGCCCTTACATCAGCGCATTATAAGTTAGATAATGTGTGCGGCATAGTGGATAATAATAAATTTCAGATAGATGGAAGAATAGAAGATGTAAAAGGCCTTGAACCACTTAAGGAAAAATGGCGCGCGTTTAACTGGGAAGTGCTGGAGGTAGACGGGCATAGCATAAAAGAAGTGGTAGATGCTTATGACAAGGCAGAAACCATAAAAGGAAAGCCTACTTTAATAATAGCGCACACAGTGAAGGGAAAAGGCGTTTCATTTTTTGAAAACCAGAATCAATATCACGGCGTAGCCCCTAGTAAAGAAGAATTAGAAAGAGCGTTAAAGGAATTAGGATCGTAGAAAGGCAATATGGACAGAAAACCAACAAGAGATGGATTTGGCGAAGGACTTTTGGAGCTGGGCAGTAACCGGCAGGACATAGTGGTACTTTCAGCAGACCTGACAGATTCTACGCGCGCAGGATGGTTTAAAAAGAAATTTCCTGAGAGATTTTTTTCAATGGGCGTGAGCGAACAGGACATGATCTCTACTGCAGCAGGCATGGCGCTTTCAGGCAAAATAGCCTTTGCCTGCACATTCGGAGTATTTGCCGCAGGCAGGGCATGGGATCAGGTACGGGTCTCAGTCGCATACATGGATCTGGACGTAAAGATAGCTGGGACGCATGGAGGCGTATCAGTAGGACCAGATGGCCCAACGCACCAGGCAATAGAAGAGATAGTGCTCATGCGCATCCTGCCAAACATGAGAGTAGTTGTGCCGTGTGATGCTATAGAAGCGAAAAAAGCGACCATTGCCAGCGCTTCTTGTAAGGGCCCTGTGTATCTGAGGCTGGGCAGGTTAAAAGAACCCATTATTACAAAAGAGGAAGATAGTTTTGAAATAGGTAAAGCAAAGGTTTTAAGGAATGGCAAGGATGTTACGATCATAGCATGCGGCCATGAAGTGAGTGAAGGACTTATCGCATGCGAGATTTTAAAAAAGCAAGGCATTGACGCGCGTCTTATTAATCTACACACAGTAAAACCGATTGATAAAGCCACGATTTTAAAAGCAGCCAGAGAAACAGGCGCGATAGTAACAGCTGAAGAACATACTATAGCAGGCGGCATGGGCAGTGCTGTATGCGAGGTCTTGATGCAGGAGAACCCAGTGCCAGTGGAGTTCATAGGCGTAAAAGATAGATTTGGCGAATCAGGCGATCCTAACGAGCTTTTTAAGATATTTGAATTAACCGCGGAAGACATTGCTAAGGCGGCGAAAAAGGTTATCGCAAGAAAGAAATAAATGTAGGTCACGCAATAGCTGCTTATAGCAGCTGTAGGGCACACTTTAGTGTGCCAAAAGAGTTTCATGCATGAATTCATTGTCTACGCCCCAGCAAAGTTGAATTTGTATTTAGATGTAGTTGGAAAGCGGCCTGACGGTTACCACGATATAGAAACGATCTTTGAAAAAATAGATTTAAAAGACGAGATCCTCATAAGAAAGAAAGGCAGAACCCTTGAGGTAAAAGTAGAACCTCATGACGTATGTCCTTCAGGCGATGACAACATTGTTTATAAGGCTGTTCAGGCCCTTTTAAAAGAGGCCAATGCTGATCTGGGCTTGGAGATAGTCGTCAAAAAAAATATACCTGTCTCTGCTGGGCTGGGAGGAGGCTCGAGCGATGCAGCATCAGCGCTTCGCTCTAT
The DNA here is from genome assembly GCA_030765235.1 of Candidatus Gorgyraea atricola. Classification (NCBI taxonomy): domain Bacteria; kingdom Pseudomonadati; phylum Candidatus Omnitrophota; genus Candidatus Gorgyraea; species Candidatus Gorgyraea atricola. The sequence continues at coordinate 15,666 of JAVCCW010000025.1, forward strand.
AAATGAACGATTCGAACTGGCTGTGCCTTTCGAACGACTTTTATCCATTGCCTCGGCTACAGGCGCAGACGTTGGATTTTTTATGCAGGATGATCCTTTTGCAATAGGCACTGGCAGAGGAGACACTATAGAACCAATAAATACAGATTGTTCTTTGTCGCACGTGGTCATAAAGTTTGAGCTATCTATCTCAACATCCGAGATGTACAAAAGGCTTGATAGCCACAAGAGAAAATCCAAACGCTCAAACATCAAAGACATCGCCTCGAACATTAAAAATAAAGATATATCTTTAGTAGGCGCGAATTGTTACAATATCTTTGAGGAGGTCCTGGATGGTTATGGCCAGGATATAAAGAGAATCAAGGTTTTATTGTCACAGGCAGCTGGAATGCCTGTGTTTTTATCTGGGAGCGGACCTTCGATCTTCTGCACAGTTAAAAGCAGGGGGGAGGCGATGAAAATAGCAGAGAAGGTGCCGAAGGGAAACAGGTTGAAATCGTTTGTTGTAACAACGAACACTGGAGGCATCTATGGAGATAACTGAGGTTAGGATATTTCCAAAAGAGGGATTGAACAATAAGCTGCGCGCATACGCTACCATAACTATTGAGAATGCATTCGTGGTCAGAAATATAAAGGTCATAGAGGGGAAGAACGGGCTTTTTGTAGCAATGCCGTCGCGAAGAATGAAAGATTCGTGCCCGAAATGCGGGCATAAGAACGAGGTCAGAAGTAAATTTTGCAATGAATGTAGCGCTAGTATCCCTGCAAAGGCACCTGTAGCTGCTACCCCAGAGGCCCAACACGATGCGCGGCAGTCAGAGCATAAAGACATTGCGCATCCCATAACTGTGGAGTGCAGGGAGCGTATCCAGAGAAAGGTCCTGGATGCGTACGAGGCAGAAAAGGGTAAGCCCAAGAGTATATAGCGGAAGATAGTGGGACGTCGTCCAAAGGTAGGACGCGAGGTTTTGGATCTCGTTATTGTGGTTCGAATCCACACGTCCCAGCCATCCTGCGCTCAAATGGGACGAATCTTCGAAGCATGCTTCGGATGGCAAACCATTGACTTACGGAAGGTAGAAGACCATGAAAAATATAGCTGCTGTAATTTTAGCTGCGGGCGAGGGTACGAGGATGCGTTCCTCGATCCCCAAAGTGCTTCATACTATTTGCGGGAGGTCGATGATAGACTATCCGCTGCTTACCCTAAAATCTATCGGCATACAGAATATAGTAGTTGTGGTCGGCCACAGGTCTGGCCTGGTACAAGAAAATCTAACAGGAGTAAAATGCATTAAGCAGGATAAACTTCTTGGCACTGGAGACGCGGTCTTAAAGACGAAAAATGTTCTTTTAAAAGATAATAAAATAGACATGGTTCTTATAACATGCGGGGACGTGCCTTTATTAAAGGCCGAGACATTGCGGAGGCTTATCTCAAGACACCTCTCTACGCGTTCTGGCTGTACCCTTCTTACTTCTCATCTGAAGAACCCTACCGGTTATGGCAGAATTTTACGTTCTGGCAATGATAAGATCGTGAAGATAGTCGAAGAAGTGGATGCCTCGATCTATGAGAAGGTCACAGAAGAGATAAATGTAGGCGTGTATTGTTTTGATAAAGATGCGCTTTTTGACGCGCTCCAAGAAATAAAGCCAAACAATAGAAAAAAGGAATATTACCTGACAGATACAATAGAGATCCTGGCCAAATCAGGCATAGTAGTAGATTCTATATCCACTGATGAGACTGAAGAATTTTTGGGTGTTAATACGCGGAGTGACCTGATGCAGGCAGAGGAGGTTGTGAGGCGCAGGGTCCTGGCTGATATCATGCAGAAGGGCGTGAGCATCATTGACCCGAACAATACCTATATACAGGAGGGCGTTGAGATAAAAAGGGACACGGTAATATATCCCTATACATTTATAGATAACGGTGTTAAAATAGGCCAGAAATGCAGCATCGGCCCGTTCGCGCGATTGCGGCAAGGTACTGTACTGGATGAGGAAGTCTCCATTGGAAACTTTGTGGAGATAGTGCGCTCTAAAGTAGGCAAGGCCACAAAGATCCGCCATCAGTGCTATATAGGCGATACTGTAATAGGCAAGCGCGTCAATATTGGCGCGGGCACAATAGTCGCAAATTACGACGGAAAGCATAAGCATAAGACTGTCATTGATGACAATGCTTTTATAGGTACAGGCACTGTATTAATAGCGCCTGTCAAGATAGGCAAGGGTAGTGTGACTGGCGCTGGCAGCGTTGTCACCAAGAACCATAACGTACCTGCGGGCAGGACGGTGATCGGCGTGCCTGCGAAGATACTAAAAAGGACCAAACACTCTGTGTAATGTTTAATGTGTAATGTGTAATGTACCAAGCTGCCCCAATTACATTACACCTTACACCTTACACATTACACAAGCAAAGTGAGGTAACCATGAACAAGACCGCTTCTATTGTTACAGGTAATTCCAATACGGCTCTGGCAAAAGAGATCGTAAAATACCTAAAGATGCCCCTTTCAAAGGCCATTGTAACTGTGTTTAGCGAGGGCGAGGTATTCGTAAAAATAGAAGAGAATGTGCGCGGCAAGGACGTATTTATAGTACAGTCAACATGTCCTCCTGTAAATGATAATCTTATGGAACTATTGATATTGCTGGATGCATTAAAGAGGGCCTCTGCAAAGAGGATTACAGCGGTACTCCCTTATTTTGGATATGCTAGGCAGGACCGCAAGGACCAGCCGCGCGTTCCAATAACCGCGAAGCTTGTGGCAAATCTTTTGACCACTGCAGGCGCGGACAGGGTACTTACAGTGGATCTGCACGCAGGCCAGATACAGGGTTTCTTTGATATACCTGTGGATCATCTTTTTGCAGTTAATATATTCGTCAAATATTTTAAGCAGCTAAAGATCAAAGACATCACAGTCGCATCTCCAGATGTAGGCGGTATAAAAATGGCGCGGGGATATGCAAAGAGATTAGGCGCGCCATTGGCCATAGTGGATAAAAGAAGGGTTTCAGGAGAAGACACAGAGGTTATGAATATCCTGGGCGAGGAAGAGGTAAAGGGAAGACATGTATTGCTGGTAGATGATTTAGTGGCAACTGCTGGATCTCTTGTTGAGGCAGCAGGTGCGCTAAAGCGCGCAGGCGCAAAAGATGTCTATGCCGCGATCACACACCCTGTTTTGTCAGGCCCAGCAATACAACGCATAGAAAAATCAGCCATAAAGAAGCTGGTAGTAACAAACACCATTCCTGTGGAGGATGGAAAAAAGCACAAAAAAATAAAAGTGCTATCCATAGCACCTCTTTTAGCAGAGGCAATAAAGAGGATACACAACGAGGAGTCAGTAAGCTGTTTATTCGACTGAAAATCGCGGAACCTACGCGGAAGCCGGCCTTCGGCCGGACGCGGAACTTACGCGGAAGATTAACGGGGAGGAATTAAATGGATTTCGTAGAATTACACGCGAGTTTGAGAGAAGGAACAGGTAAGGAGATCAACAAGAAATTAAGGAGCGGTGGCCTTGTGCCAGCGGTTGTCTATAAAAAAGGCGAGGATACCCAGTCCCTGAAGATAGACAAAAAAGAACTTTTTACAACCCTTCATACAGAGGCAGGAGAAAATGTTATAGTAAAGCTCTGTATAGATGGCGCAAAAAAGAAAAAAGAACGCACTGTGATATTTAAAGATATACAAAGGGATCCCATAAAGGATATATTGTTGCACGTGGATTTCCAGGAGATATCTTTGACCGACACGCTCAAGGTAAAAGTGGCAATAGCAGCAAAAGGCGAGGCTATGGGAGTCAAGCAGGACGGCGGCGTACTGCAGCATGTGTTATGGGAATTGGAGCTGGAGTGTCTGCCTACCAATATTCCTGAAAAGATCGAAGTGGATATAACTAACCTGAAGTTAGGCGAATCAATACATGTGAAAGACATCACCATACCTGAAGACGTAAAGGTATTGGATGATCCTGAAGGCGTTGTCTTTAGCGTGGAACATCCTAAGAGCGTAGAGGATCTTGTGGCAGCGCCTGCTGAAGGAGAGTTGCTGGAGCCAGAGGTAATAAAGGAGAAGAAAGAGGTACCTGAGGAAGGCGAGGCAGCTGAAGGCGCAGAAAAACCAGCCCCAGCTAAGGAAGAGAAAAAGGCGGAAAAAAAAGAGGGAAAATAAAGGAACGTTAGCTATACATGAAACTAATAGTCGGCCTTGGAAACCCCGGGGATAAATACGCTCTTACTCGACACAACATAGGGTTTTTGATTTTAGAGGAATTCGCAGGCCAGAATGATATACGATTTAAATCCAATAGGCGCTTCAAGGCGCTTACAGGAGAAGGCGCTGTGGGTAAGGAAAATGTAATTCTTGCCATGCCCCAGACCTTCATGAATCTTTCAGGCCATTCTGTGCGTTCCATGGCGAACTGGCTCAAGATAAACTTGAGCGATATATTATTGGTAGTAGATGACATAGCGCTTGAATTTGGCGCGTTAAGAATAAGACCCAAGGGTTCCAGCGGTGGGCACAAGGGTCTGGGCTCAACAATAGATGTTTTAGGCACGAATGAGTTTTCCAGGATGAGAATAGGCATCATGGGAAGAAAGGGCATAAAGGATTGTTCAAAATATGTCCTCAGTATGTTTACAAAAAAAGAACGAACACTCTTACCAGATATCTTAAAACGCTCCTCTAGAGCGTGCGAGTGCTGGGCGAGACAGGGCGTTGATACAGCAATGAACAAATACAACGGAGGTCAAGGATGAAGAGTTACGAGGCTATACTTATTGTTAAACCAGATCTTAGTCAGGACGGACTTGACAAGACGCTAAAACAGATCAAGGATATCTTTGCAAAGAATAAAGTATCTTCAGAAGATTTCAAAGAAATGGGCAAGCAAAGAATGGCTTTCCCTATAAAAAAATTCAAAGAGGGCGTGTATTATCTTGTGAATTTTGATATGGATCCTGCTGCGATAACCACGATCAAGCGCTCTTTTAATCTGAACGAGACGATATTAAGGACATTGATCATTAGCAAGGGGTGATTACACAGCAGCTTATAGCAGCTGTAGGGCACACTTTAGTGTGCCGAACAAGAGCAAGCAAGGGAGGATAAGGATGGCCAGTTTTAATAAGGTATTTTTGATGGGGAATCTTACAAGGGATCCTGAACTGCGTTATGTACCTAGCGGAGCGCCTGTTGCCACATTTGGCCTGGCAGTGAATCGCAGATACGTGACACAGCAGGGAGAGAAAAAAGACGAAGTGTGTTTTGTCAGGATCGTAGTCTTTGGAAAACAGGCAGAAAGTTGTAGCCAATACTTGAATAAAGGCCGACTTGTTTTTATAGAAGGTCGCCTGCAGTATCGGTCATGGGAGCAGGAAGGTCAGAAGAGAAATTCGCTGGATGTTGTCGCAGACAGGGTCCAGTTTTTGGGCGCGCCACGCTCGCAGGGTACCGGCGCGGATGTAGACTCTGCCAGCGAGATTCCAAAAGGCGGCGAGGTAACAGAGAGCGCGGGACTAAAAACGGATGAAGAGGCACCATTCTAATTGAATAAGGAGGAGAAATGCCAGGAGAGAGACGAGGTAGTTTTCAGAAGCAAAAGGGTAGATTCCAAAAGGGCAAAAAGAAGGGCCCAAAACGAAAACTTTTTTTTAAGAAGAAGTTTTGCAAGTTTTGCGCGGATAAGGTAGATAGCGTAGATTACAAGGATGTGATGAAACTGAAAAGGTTTATCACTGAGAAAGGAAAGATCCTGCCGAACCGCATAACAGGGAATTGCGCCAAACACCAAAGGGTTGTAGCGCGTGCCATAAAACAGGCAAGATATGTCGCGCTTTTGCCATACGTGAGTGAAGGATAGATTCCGAGGTAAGCGAAGCTCGAGGGGGATTTAAAACATGAAAGTAATACTGATAGAAGATGTCCAGAAGCTAGGGGTAATGGGTGAGGTGATCCAAGTCAAAGAAGGCTATGCCAGGAATTTTCTTTTTCCAAAGGATCTGGCAAAGCCGGCAACAGGCTCAAATATGAAGATAATAGATGAGATAAAGAAAAAGAAGATACAGGCCCTTACGAAAGAGAAAAAAGAAGCAGAGGAACTCAAAGAAAAACTTTCACATGTCTCTTGCACTGTCTCTGTTGAGGCAGGGGATGATGATAGGCTTTTTGGAAGCGTGACCACGCAAGATATCTCAAAGGCCTTTGAGGAGGCAGGACTTTCTCTGGACAAGCGAAAGATAATCCTTGAAGAACCAATAAAGAAACTCGGCGTCTATCACATTACTGTAAAGATCCATCCCGAAGTCACGGGAGCGGTGAAGGTGTGGGTGGTGAAAAAATAATATGGACAAGATAGATATGCAATTAGAAAAAATGCCGCCGCAGAATTTAGAGGCGGAAATGGCAGCGTTGGGTTCTATGCTCATAGAAGAAAACGCCATTGCTGACGCCATAGATATCCTGGATGCGAGCTGCTTTTACAATGATGCGAATCGTAAGATCTTCGAATGCATGTTGCAGCTATACAGTAGCGGCAAGGCAGTTGACATAGTCACATTAATAGAGGAATTAAAAAAGACAGAAGACCTTGAGAGAATAGGCGGCGCTACTTATATAACAGGCCTTACTACAGTAGTGCCGACAGCCGCGAATGTGAAGCACTATGGCAGCATTGTAAGAGAAAAGAGCATACTGCGCAATCTGATATCTGTTTCTACGAATATTATCTCTGAAAGCTATGACGCGCAGGGCGATGTGCGAAAGATCCTGGACAGGGCAGAGCGTACCATATTCGAGATCTCTTCCAGGAAGATGGATACGCATTTTTCTCCGATAAAAGAGGTAATAAAAGATAGCATCGAGACAATAGACAGGCTCTATCAGCAAAAGGCGCATGTAACTGGAGTCGCGACTGGCTTCAGTGATCTTGATGGTCTGACAGCAGGACTGCATCCTTCAGACCTGATCATCTTTGCAGGCCGCCCGTCAATGGGTAAGAGCGCGCTCGTTACTTCTATGGCAGAACACATTGGCCTGGTTGAGAAAAAGCCGATCGCGATCTTTAGCCTTGAGATGTCCAAGGAACAGCTGGCACAAAGGATGCTCTGTGCTCACGCGCGCGTAAACGCACATAGCGTGAGGACAGGATTCCTGTCCCAGTCTGACTGGCCGCGTCTTACAAGCGCTGCAGGTAAGCTTTCAGACGCGCCTATTTTTATAGACGATACTGCTGGACTTTCCGTACTTGAATTAAGGGCAAAGGCAAGGCGATTAAAATCCCAGCAAGACATACAGATAATAATAGTGGACTATCTTCAGCTAATGCAGGGGCTGCCAGGTTCTGAGAATAGACAGCAGGAGATCTCAGAGATCTCCAGATCTTTAAAGGCGCTTGCAAGAGAATTAAACGTACCACTAATAGCAGTGAGTCAGCTCTCAAGGGCAGTGGAGTCGCGACAGGACCACAGGCCCCAGCTTTCAGATCTGCGGGAATCAGGCGCCATAGAGCAGGATGCGGATCTGGTAGGACTTTTATTAAGAGAAGAATACTATAGCCCTACACCGGAGAACAGAGGCATAGCAGAGCTTATTATTGCAAAGCAGCGCAATGGCCCTGTGGGCACAGTAAAGCTCACTTTTATCAAGGATTATGCGAGATTTGAAAACCTCACCATGGTGGCTGAGGAAGTAGTGGAGTAGTAGAAATACTATGAAAAAATCCCAATACTACCAATACTACCAAATCCCCAATAAATCCCAATTTCAAAATCCCAAACATGGTTTTGGATTTGGGATTTTGGATTTATTTGGTAGTATTGGTATTTATTGGGATTTGGGATTTTCTCAAGGTAGATTGACATGTTAGTAGATATATGCTATATTCGTTAATAATATAATGATTAAAAAGACTTCTATAATACTCTTCGCGGTTTTATTTCTATTAGGGACATGTTTTTCTGTCTCTCTACTGGCCCAGGAAGAATCCTCTAAAAAAATTATTAAATATGTGGACGTAAAAAACAATAAAACTGTCTCAAGCGCAAAGATATTGGCTAAGCTAAAGACAAAAAGGGGAGATATATTTTTAGAAAAGGTGGTCAATGAAGACGTCAAGAGACTTTATCTCATGGGATATTTCAGTGATGTCAGCATTTCGATCGAAGAGGTCCAGGACGGCGTAGGCGTTATATTTACAGTCAAAGAAAAGCCGCCGCTCACATCCCTCAGGTTCATCGGCAATAAGAGATTCAAGGAAGAAAAGTTAAAGACAGTTATTAAGTCAAAATTGAATGAATTTGCAGATGAAAGAAAACTTAAGCAGGACGCGGACGCCATAGAAGACCTCTATAAGCGCGCAGGCTACCCGTGGGTTAAGGTTACATACGAGGTGGAGACTGCTGAGGATGTAAACGAAGGCATAGCTATTTTCAGGATAGATGAAAGTGTAAAGGCAGTTGTGAGAAAGATGAGCGTAATCGGGAATACCGCATTTAGCGATAAGCGTATATTAAAGGTCGTGAAGAGTCGGACATCCGGCATGTTCCGCTCAGGTGTTTATAAAAAAGATGTAGTGGATGATGACATGGAGCGGATCAAGAATTTTTATAGAAGTGAAGGGTTTTTGGATGTCGATACTAGCTACGAAGTGGTATCCAGGGAAAAGGGAAAGAAGAAATGGATCGAGCTGGTGATACGACTTGAAGAGGGAAGAAGGTACATTGCTGGCGATGTCAAGATAGTCGGCAATTCTATTTTTTCAGATGAACAGCTAAAGGCCCTTTTAAAAGTAAGACCAGCAGATGTATTTACAGAGATGGCCCTGCACGGTGAGGTAGCAGCTATCCAGGAATATTATTTTGATAAAGGCTATATAATGGCTAAGGTAAAGCCGGATACACTCTTGAATCTAAGTACAGACAGGGTGGATGTCGTCTACAATATCGTTGAGGGCGAGATCTGTTATGTAAATAAAGTCAATGTAAGAGGAAACACCAAGACAAAGGACATTGTGATCAGGAGAGAGTTAAGGCTTAATCCAGGCGATCAGTATGACGGTAAAAAGTTGCAGCGCAGTAAAGAACGTCTTTATAATCTTGGGTTTTTCGAGGACATAACATTTGACACAGAGGATACCGAAGTAGAAAACAAAAAAGACATGGTGGTAGAGGTAAAAGAGTCTAAGACAGGCGAGTTCAGTTTTGGAGGAGGCTTTTCTTCTGTAGATAAACTCATAGGCTTTATAGAAGTAGAGCAGAGGAATTTTGATATCTTGAATTTTCCGACATTTACAGGAGATGGCCAGGATCTTAAATTAAGGGCAGAGTTTGGCAGTGTGCGTAAAAATTATCTCCTGAGCTGGACTGAGCCGTGGATCTTTGATCGCCCTCTTAGTTTTGGATTTGATTTGTACGCCTCTGAGCGGAACAGAAGCGGATCTACAGGCTATGCCTATGATGAGGAAAAACAAGGAGGCGCTTTAAGGCTGGGCAAGGAATTCAACGAATACCTGAGGGGTGATTTTGTATACAGGCTCGAGACCGTTGATATATCTGATATATCTGCCACGGCGTCTCAGGAATTAAAAGATGAGCTGGGCGAAAAGACAGTCTCCAGTGTCTTGTTTCAGCTCACAAGAAATACCACGGATAATGCTTTTAATCCTACACAAGGCTATGTATTGACAGGCTATGTTGAAGTAGCTGGCGGCCTTATAGGAGGAGACAGGGACTTTGCAAAGTTTTTTGATTCTGGTAGCCACTATTCTAAAATAGGGCCTTTTGTCTTGGAGCTGAAGGCAAGAAGCGGTGTTGTCAGTTCATTTGGTGATTCAGGCAAGGTACCTATATATGAGCGCTTTTTTGCTGGCGGTACTTATAGTATACGCGGGTATAAAGAGCGTGACGTCGGGCCAAAAGATATTTCAGGAGATGCAATAGGAGGCGGGAGCATGTTTGTAGCCAATGCAGAGATGACACTCCCCATAGTGACCAATATAAAAGGCGCGTTGTTTGTTGATGCAGGCAATGTGTGGGCAAGACCTGACAGTAAACCGAAAAGCGGCACAGCTACAAGAGGACTAAAAGCAGGCGCAGGTGTTGGTGTTAGGATAAAGACTCCGATAGGGCCTGTTAAATTGGATTTCGGATATCCTTTAAATCCAGAAACATGGCAGGAAGATCAGCCTAGATTTCATTTTAGTATGAGTAGGGGGTTTTAATTAAGGAGGTTACGTAATGTTACGTAATGTTATGGAAGGTTATGGAAGGTTACTGGTTCTAAGTTTAGTCGCAGTGTTTCTGTTTGCAGGGCATGTGTTTGCGCAGGACGGCAAAATAGGCTTCGTAGATCTCTCTCGGTCATTTGATGAGTATCAGAAGACAAAAGATTTTGATAGGAATCTGGAAAAGACAGGGGATATCAAGCAGCAGCAGAGAGAGAAGCTGGTTAAAGATATAAGAAAGATGAGGGATGAGATCGAGCTCATGAATGAAAAGGCCAGACAGAAGAAAGAGGATGATATAGAGGCGAAGATAAAATCTCTTCAGGAGTTTGACCAGGATGCCAAGATGGAGCTTACAAAGGAAAGAGACGATATGGTGCGAGAGATCCTGAAAGAGATAAATACAGTGATAGAAGAATACGGAAAGACCCATGCGTATTCGATTATCTTAAACGACAGAGTTCTTTTATACGGACAAAAGACCCATGATGTGACAGACGAGATCATTGATTTGTTAAACAAAAATTACGAGCAGCAATAAGGACAGAGAGATGAAGAAGACATTGACCGAAATAGCCGCTATAGTCGACGGAGAGATCGTAGGCGACGAGAAAACAGTTGTGACTGGCATATGCGGCATAAAAGAGGCGCAGAAGGGTGACCTCACATTTATCGCAAATTCCAGGTATCTTTCGCTTATGAATCAGACAAAGGCATCCGCGATTATTACGTCCCGAGATGTGAAGTCAGCGCCCAAGCCTATCGTACGCACTGAAAATCCTTCTATAGCATTTGCCAAGATGGTCTCTCTTATGGCGCCCAATGAGGTAAAAAAGCCAAAAGGCATACACCCTACTGCTGTTATAGGAGAAAAGGTAAGAATCGGCAGGAACGTAGCTATACAGGCCTATGTTGTTATCGAAGATAATGTTGAAATAAAAGATAGTACTATTCTTTATGCAGGGGCATACGTGGGGCATCACGCAAAGATAGGGAAGAACTGCAAGATATATCCGTATGTTATAATCAGGGAACGCGTTGAGATAAACGATAGAGTAATCATACATGGAGGTACTGTTATAGGCAGTGATGGTTTTGGTTTTTCTACAGTCAAAGGCGTGCATCAGAGGATCCCCCAGATCGGTACTGTGGTGATAGAGGATGACGTAGAGATCGGGGCCAATGTCACGATAGACAGGGCGCGTTTCGAAAAAACTATTATAAAAAAAGGCACTAAGATAGATAATCTTGTCCAGATAGCTCATAATGTAATCGTCGGAGAACATTCTATAATAGTTTCCCAGAGTGGGATATCAGGGAGCGCAGTTATCGGGAACAATGTTACACTGGCAGGTCAGGCCGGGGTCATAGGGCATGTTACTGTTGGAGACAATGTAGTAATTGCCGCAAGAGCTGGCGTGACAAAGTCTATCCCTTCTAATGCCTGTGTTTCAGGCTATCCTGCGAAGCCACACACAGTTGCTAAGAGAATTAATGCATGTGTCCAGAACCTTCCGGATTTATACAAAAAGGTACGAGCATTAGAAGAAGAAATAGAAAAGTTTAAAGGCAAAGGCCGAGAATAGGCAGATTTCAATCTGCCTGTTTATGAAGGCTTTTGCGACCACTTTTGTAGGTCACACTTCAGTGTGACAATCCCTAACAGAGGATATATGGAACAGAAAACAATAAAAAAACCAATAGAGCTTAGTGGCGTCGGTCTTCATACAGGTGCTGAGGTACATCTTAAATTTAAACCTGCGCCTACGAATACAGGCATAAACTTCATAAGAGTAGACGTGAAAGATTCTCCTATGATAGGGGCGAATATCCACCATATGCTGGATCAGGATAAAAGCCCCAGGCGCACGTCCATTGGCAGAGGTTCAGTAGAGGTGCACACAATAGAACATCTAATGGCAGCATTATGGGCCATGGGCATAGATAATCTTCTTATTGAGATAGATGGTCCAGAGCTTCCAGGCCTGGATGGCAGCGCAATCGGTTTTATCGAGACACTGAAAAAGGTTGGCATAGAAAATCAGGACCTGCCAAAAAAGGTGTATCAGGTGCGTTCCCCTATCTGGATAGAGCAGGATGACGCCATAATCATGGTCTTGCCTGATAATCAATTCAGGGTATCCTATACATTGAATTACGAACACCCTCTTCTAAAGTCGCAGTATCTTTCTTTTGTGTTGGATGAAAATACTTTTGAAAAAGAACTGGCTTCTTCAAGGACCTTTTGTCTTGAGAGGGAGGTCAGTGATTTGAGGAAACAGGGGCTTGGCAAGGGCGCAAACTACGAGAATACCGTCGTGGTGGGCAAGAAAGGTGTTATAGATAATGATTTGAGGTTTGACGATGAATTCGCAAGGCATAAGATACTGGATTTATTGGGGGATTTATATCTATTGGGGTATGTGATAAAAGGTCATATAATAGCAATACGCAGTGGCCACCCTTTAAATATAAAGCTTGTTGATAAGATAAGCGCGCAGAGAGAAAAAATACAGGCTGGCGGCATAAAGGGCGTGTATGTTGAGACAGAAGGTAATGTTCTGGACTCCAGTGATATCCAAAAGATCCTGCCGCATCGCTATCCATTCTTGCTTGTCGATAAGATCATAGAGCTTGTGCCGGATAAAAAGGCAGTCGGGATCAAGAATGTCACAATGAACGAGCAATTCTTTACAGGGCATTTTCCAGGGACACCTGTTATGCCAGGCGTGTTGATTGTTGAGGCAATGGCGCAGGTGGCAGGCGTATTGATGTTGAATAAAAAAGAGAATGTTGGGAAAATGGCCTATTTTATGAGTTTGGATAAGGCAAAGTTCAGAAAGACAGTAGTGCCTGGAGACCAATTACGGCTCGAGGTAAACGTAGTTAAGCTAAAGTCAAAAATAGGCCATGTGCATACGCGCGCGCTTGTAGATGGCCAGGTCGTAAGCGAGGCAAATCTGATGTTTGCGCTCGTGGATGCGTAAGTTTCAGAAGACAGAGGTCAGATGACAATTCATCCGACAGCAATTATAGATAAAAAGGCGAAATTGGCCGACGATGTAGAAGTCGGCCCTTATGCTATTGTAGGTCCTTCAGTGGAAATAGGGAGTAAGACCACTATAGGAGGCCATGCGGTAGTTGATGGCAATACTACTATTGGCAAGGGCTGCTCTATTTTCACAGGCGCAGTAATAGGGAGCCCTCCTCAGGATCTTAAATATAAAGGCGCAAAGAGCTTTTTGAAGATAGGGGAGAATAATATTATCAGAGAATATGTAACTATGAATCCAAGCACAGATGAGGGAGGAGTTACATCTATAGGAGACGGAAATCTTTTCATGGCCTATTCTCATGTGGCGCATGATTGCAAGATCGGCAGCGACTGTGTTATCGCGAATTCAGGAACACTCGCAGGACACGTGACGCTGGAAGATAAAGTAGTGATAGGCGGACTCACTGCCATACATCAGTTTGTGCGCATAGGTAAGATGGCGATTATAGGCGGATGTTCAAAGGTAGTGCAGGATATTCCGCCTTTTTCTACTTGTGACGGGCATCCAGCAAGGGTGTATGCCTTGAACCTGGTGGGACTGAGGCGTTCAGGTGTGTCAAAGGATGCTCAAGCCTCGCTCAAAAAGGCCTTTAAGATCTTATTTCATTCCGGGCTTACATTTAAAACCGGCGCAGAGAAAGTAAAGCAGGAAATACCGAGCTGTGGAGAAGTGCAGTATCTATTGGATTTTATAAAAGGATCAAAGAGGGGCATGTGCAGGGGTGAAGAGAATAGGTCTAATAGCAGGTAATGGTGGTTTTCCAATACTTTTTGCGCAAGAGGCAAAGAAAAAAGGCGTAGAGGTAATTGCGATAGGCATAAATGAAGAGACAGCAAAAGAATTAGAAGGTCATGTCAGCAAGATATACTGGTTAGGCGTAGGAGAATTAGAAAAATTATTTCAGGTGTTGCTTACAGAGAAATTAAAAGAAGTTGTGATGGCAGGCCAGGTAAAGCATAAAAGGCTTTTTGAGAACATAAAGCTGGATACTGGCATGCAGAAGCTCCTGGCTGGCACAAAAGATAAAAAGACAGATTCGCTTATAGGGTCGATCGCAAAGAAATTAGAGCAGGCCGGGGTAAAGGTCTTGGACTCTACGACTTTTTTATCAGATTACCTTCCAAAAAAAGGTGTTCTAACAAAGAATAATCTCGATAAAAGGATTTTAGATGACATTGAATTTGGCAGGGGCATTGCCAAGTCCATTGCTGGCCTGGATATAGGCCAGACAGTAGTTGTGAAGGATAAGGTAGTCCTTGCAGTTGAGTCTATTGAGGGCACAGACGAGACAATAAAAAGGGCTGCGAAATATGGCAAGGACGGCATAGTGGTTATAAAGGTATCCAAACCAAATCAGGACATGAGATTCGACGTACCTATAATAGGGCCTGATACGATAAGCCTGTTAAAAGATGTAAAGGCAGCTTGCATATCAATAGAGGCGCAGAAGACACTCATCATAGATAAGGCTGAGACCATTAAACTTGCGGATCAATCAGACATAGGGATTGTGGCATCATGAGCTCTAAAAAATCTACAAAGAAATCAGACACAATAGGCGCGCTTTCAAAGATTAGCAAGGCCATATCCAGTGATTTATATTTAGAAGATATCTTAAAGCTTATCGTGACTGTAACAGCTGAGGTCATGAATTCCAGGATCTGTTCATTGATGCTTTTGGATGAGAAGGGACAAAATCTTGTCATAAGGGCCACGCAGACTATCAGCGAAGAATATATAAAAAAGCAGCCCCTGAAAAAAGGACAAGGCATTGCCTGGAAGGTGGTGCAGGAAAATAAACCAGTCACTGTACCTGATGTATTAAAGGAATCAGGTTATAAACATAAAGACATAGCAGAGAAAGAAGGCCTTGTATCACTATTGTGTGTACCAATGGCAGTTAAAAAAAGGGTTATAGGTGTCTTAAACTGTTACACCTCAAAGCCTCACAAGTTCTCAAAGATAGAAGTTAATATACTCACCAGCGTGGCAAATCAGGCAGCTGTTGCTATAGAGAATACGGAACTCATGGTAAGGACAAAAGTTATACAGGAAGAATTAGAGACACGCAAGGTCGTTGAAAAGGCAAAGGGCATACTGATGAGGAGCGAGGGCCTGACAGAAGAAGACGCATTCAGGACGATCCAGAAATACAGCATGGACCGCCGCAAGCCCATGAAAGAAGTCGCAGAAGCCATCATCATGATGCACGACTTAAGGAAATGACAAAATACGAAGGCTTACAGACAAAGGTTCGCAAGTTAAGAACACCTAAAATAGAGGTGTGGCGCAATCAGTATGCGGACAAGGATTATGTTGTGATGCTCGAGAATCCGGAATTTACATGTGTTTGCCCTAAGACAGGTTTGCCTGATTTTGCAAATATCACGATTCAGTATAAGCCTGATAAATGGTGCGTGGAACTCAAGTCCTTTAAGCTATACATGATTTCTTACAGGGATGTCGGCATATTCCACGAGCATGTAGTAAATAGGGTCATGGATGATCTTGTTGCATCATGCAAGCCAAGATGGCTGTATATTAAAGGTGAGTTCAATGTGCGCGGAGGAATCAAGACCACAGTTACATCAGAATATAAAAGGAGTTAATCATGACAATAAAAACCAAAAAAGACGTCTTAGCTGCAGTAAAAAAACACAATATTAAATTTATTAAACTCTGGTTCACTGATGTCCTGGGTTTCCAGAAGGGCATTGCTATAACTAAGAGAGAGCTTGCCAAGGCCATGGAAGATGGTATGGGATTTGACGGCTCATCCATCGAAGGATTTGCCCGTATAGAAGAAAGCGACATGGTGGCAATGCCTGACGCTTCTACATTCCAGCTGATCCCGTGGCGCACAGAAAAAGATGGTCTTTCTGCGCGGATGTTCTGTGACATTGTAAAGCCAAATGGCAAACCTTTTGAAGGAGATCCGCGATATATCTTGAAGAAAAATCTAAAAAAGGCCAAGGATATGGGTTTTACCTATTATATAGGGCCAGAGCTGGAATATTTTTATTTTGAAAATCCTAAAAACACGATTATTCTTGATAGGGGCGGATATTTTGACCTGACGCCTCTTGATGTGGCGCAGGATCTGAGGCGTGAAACAGTAGTCATGCTCGAGAAGATGGGTGTAAAGGTAGAATACTCTCATCACGAGGTTGCTACGTCCCAGCACGAGATAGACCTGAGGTATTGTGACGCGCTTACCATGGCAGACAATGTCATGACCTATCGCATGGTAGTAAAAGAAGTGGCGCGTCAGCACGGTAAATACGCTACTTTTATGCCAAAACCGATTTACGGCATAAACGGAAGCGGCATGCACGTGCATCAATCTCTTTTTAAGGGCTCAAAGAACGCGTTTTTCAGTAAAACCGATAAATCGCATCTTTCAGACACAGCAAAATATTTTATAGCCGGAATATTAAAACACGTTCCTGAGATGACAGCAGTGACGAATCAATGGGTGAACTCTTACAAAAGGCTTATACCTGGCTATGAGGCGCCTGTGTACATATGCTGGGCACAGATGAATCGCTCTGCGCTTGTGAGGGTGCCGATGTACAAGCCTGGTAAAGAAAAAGCAACCAGGGTAGAATTCCGTTCTCCTGACCCGGCAGCAAATCCATACCTTGCCCTTTCTGTTATGCTGGCAGCTGGTTTAGAAGGCATGAAAAAGAAGTACAAGCTTCCCAAGGCAGCAGAGGATAATATCTATCGGATGACAGAAAAAGAAAGAGAAAGATCTGGGATAGAGTCTTTGCCAGAAGACCTTTACGAGGCAATTAAGCTTACAGAAAAAAGTAAGCTCGTAAAAGAAGCCCTTGGCGAAAAATTATTCGAATACTTTATCCGCAATAAATATATGGAGTGGGACGAATACAAGGCCCAGGTGTCAAAGTACGAGATTGACAAGTACCTGCCAATACTCTAACAATACATTATGCGTAAAATAAGCATTGTAGTTATTCTGATAGTCTATTGCTGCGGGCTGGCCCATGCTGCGCCGCCTTTTGCCAAGGGTGAGAAGTTGACGTATAATGTGAAGTATAAGGCCTTGAAAGTAGGCACCTCTGTCCTTACTTTTCATGGTGAAAAAGATCTAGGCAATAAAAAGGCCTATCATATTACATTTTCTACAAAGATCCCCTCACTTAAGGACACCGAAGAGCTATACGCGGACAAGGAAACTTTCCTTCCGATAGAGGTGCACAGGACGATCAAGAAGAGGTTAGGATTTGGCGACAGGATAAAAGAGGTGTATGACCAGGAGAATTTCAGGGTGGATATTTCTTCAAAGAGCAAGCTGCGCAAAAAGAATTTTTCAATACAAAAGGATTCACCTATCCATAATGCGATACTCCTGGCGTATTACTATAGGACGCAGGATTCCTTTAATAAAGGCGATAAATTTAAGATTGCGCTACCCACGTTTGATTTTGAGGTCTCATTTACCGGCATAGAAGAGATAAAGACCCCTCTTGGAAAATTCCAGGCATATGCCTTTACAAGCGAACCACCCAGGTTCAGACTCTGGTTAAGCGCAGACGAAAAACGCATCCCCCTAAAAATCCACAACCCCTCTACCCTAGGCTATTCCCTAATAATAAAATCCATAGACTAACCCCCATTATCATTCCCGCCCCTTCATGTCATTCCCGCGAAAGCGGGAATCCAAATCGCTCTATCATTGCGAACGCAGTGAAGCAATCTCACTCCTGCCCCGCCAGGCTGGCAGGCCTTCAAAAAGACGCTCGGCCGCCCCAGCGAGGCGGCCTTCGCTCATTGTAATTTTTTGCTCGTCCCGCCCTTTTGACTTTGTCAAAAGGGCGGGACACCATGCCCGCAAAAAATTACGATGCTTTTTTCAGACCTACCAGCCCGCCGGGGCAGGAGCGAGATCCAGTTGAGATTAGTTGGGCAGGGGAGTATAATGATAAAAGACAACCTTGGACATTCCGACATAAGGACAACGCAGATATATTTACAGGCTGTTCCAAGGATAAAGAGTAAAGAGATAAAGAAGATTTTTGATAGGTGGAAGCAAAGGAAGGATAGGCGAAAAGTAGTTATGATAGAAGTACCCGAGTATCTAAAAAAATTATTAGAAATAGAAGAAAAGGTAAAGTTGAAAAGATACTGCAATGATATAATCGTAACACAGGAAGATTTTGTAAAATTAATAACCAATTGTTATAAAATTGGTTATCTTCACCAAATCAAACATCACGACTTTGTGTCTTCTCATCTTCATCCTTCAGAAAAAGAGAAAGACGCATTAGCTTCAGTTACAGTTGGAGAAAGAATTACAGGAGATGCTAAAAAGTTTATGAATAAAATTTCTCAAATCTTCAAAGAACGCAGATATCTTGTTGCCCATATATTTTTTAACGAAAAGAAATGGCATATGTTCTACTTTGACCAAAGAGACGCAGAAAGTCAAAGGAAAAACCATTGGAAAAAAGGGGCTCACATTCATTTCGTGAATTATTTATGGCCGCAGTATGATTTGAATAAATTATGGGAAATATTTGATATGGCTAATGCATCTGCCGGGGGTAAATTACATATCAAGTTTGAAGGGCAAGATTATGATAGAATTAATTCAACTATTTAAGAGGTTTGATGTATATAACCCTTGTATAACCCTTGTACCGTTTGCGAATTCTCCTACCAATGTGTCCCCAAGTTTATAACAGCTAAAAAGAAGGTCTGCGGAGCCCCATTCCAAATTCTAATCGATAAGCTATTTATTATTTGTAACTAATTGCGGACAATTCTAATGGATTGTTTGGTGATATTCAAGAATTTGGAACGGGGCAGGCGAATTGAAAATTTAGCCTGCGATGGATAAGTGGGGCGTGGGGTGTTCTGTGAGTGGGAGGATCCACACCGGGCGGAGGGGCCCGCGAACAGAATACCCCGCGCCCCACGATACGTGATAAAAGGTTACCCTTGAGCGAAGCCCCATACCAAAATCTTCGATTTGATACGGGGCAGGCAGACCTTCTTTTTAGCTGCTCCTGTAGCGTGAATTTCAGTTGCGATTTGTCTGGGTTATGGTAGCATAATGACAAGAGAGAAGGAGGAGTGAAATGGTAAAAAGATTAGGGGTGTTTGTTTTTATAGTTTTAGTAGCTAGTATGTTAAGCATGTTATGTTATGCTGAAGATCCTGGTATCTATGTGGCGGAACATTATAGGTACTTGACGGAGATCATCGAATGGAATATGGGTGATCCCAACAAGTGTGTTGAAAAGGCTAAGCGCTTCTTTGAAAGTATTGACAAAGAAGAATATGCGCGTAATTGGGAAGCGTCAATGAACAAGTTTCTTGGTGAAGAGCCATCTGAAGAATCCATGGAAAGCGAACCAGATAAATCTATGATGGAATATAATAATGCAATAGCACGTTTTATGCAGAAATATCCAGATCATGGCAGAAAGATACTGGAATTATCAATAGACATTATGGGCGAATCAAAAGCGAACTGACTGCTTTAGTTGGAGCAAGAGATGTTAGAATATATTAGTCATATTTTAGACAAGATTTCTTTTTATCACATTAATGTGCTGTTTCTTTTGGGCCTGGCGCTATTTGGGGGTACCATAGGCGGCCGTATTTTCCAGAAGATGCGAATTCCCCAGGTCGTAGGATACATAATAATCGGTATTTTAATAGGCCAGTCAGGATTAAAGATCGTTGGAGCGGATATCATAGAAGCACTGAGGCCATTTAATTATTTCGCGCTGGGGCTTATAGGTTTTATGGTAGGAGGCGAATTAAAGAAAGAGATATTTTCTAAATATGGAAAGCAGTTCAGCTATATCCTTCTCAGCGAAGGCATTGCGCCGTTTTTATTGGTAAGCATCGCTACAGGTATTATGGGGAGTTTTTTATTTGGGCCTTCGCCTTTTGTATGGGGGCTTGCGCTTCTTTTGGGAGCTATCTCATCCGCGACAGATCCAGCCACAACCACATCTGTACTTAAGGAATATAAAACACGAGGCCCTCTGACCACCACTATCTTAGGAATCGTTGCCCTGGACGATGGCCTGGCCCTATTATTGTTCGCGATCGCATCCAGCATAGCAGGTACTTTAATAGGCCATGGCGATGCAAGTACATGGATTTCAATCATCCACCCGTTTTATGAAATAGGCGGCGCTATTATTATAGGTATCTTATCAGGATTGGTTTTAGTAAAGATGCTCAGGAGATATTCAGAGAAAGAAAGGGTGCTTGCCTTTTGTATCTCTACAGTGCTTTTGGTAACTGGATTGTCAGTAGCGGCAAATGTAAGCATGCTTTTAGCTGTTATGACATTAGGCGTCATGGTTGTGAATCTCGCGCCTCGTAAGAGCAAAGAGGCCTTTAGCCTGGTAGAGAGTTTTACGCCGCCGATCTATGTCTTATTCTTTGTGCTTGTAGGCGCAAAACTGACGCTTGGCCATCTTACACCGTCTATTTTTCTCCTGGTCTTTGTATATCTTTTCTGCGGGATGTTCGGCAAGATGATAGGCGCTAGTATTGGCGCGCGTCTATCAAAGGCGCCAAAGACAGTTATAAAGTACCTTCCTTTTTCTCTTTTTAGCCAGGCAGGGGTTGCCATCGGGTTATCCATACTGGCTGCGCAGCATTTTCCAGGCCATATTGGCAATACCCTCGTAATTATCATAACGACCACTACTTTTGTGACACAGATCATAGGCCCTCCTTTTACTAAATTCGCAGCCATAAAATCAGGAGAGGCAGGGTTGAATATTACAGAAGAGGATATAATAAAGAGCTCAAAGGCAGAGGATTTTATGGATAAAAACCCGCCCATTATATATGAGAATATGCACCTGCAGGATATACTGCAGATCTTTAGCGAAAATGACAGTCTGTACTATCCCATGGTGGACAAAGAGAAAAGACTCCAGGGCATAATAACTGTTGAGGGCATAAAACAAACATTTTTGGAAACAGCTATGAGCGGCCTCATTCTAGCGCTGGATTTAATGGAGCCAGTAGTCGCGAAGACAACATGTGATACCCCCATGTCTGATATAATAGACCTCTTAAATAGATACAACCTCGAATATCTCCCTGTGGTGGATAAAGCAAACAAGATACAAGGCTTTATAGAACGCAAAAAGCTAAATAAATTCATATCTACTAAGATCATAGAACTGCAAAAACAAACTGATTCTCTTGGATAGATAGAAAGAACGAGATGAAAAGGTTTTTGTTGTATTTAATAAGATGGCAGCTTAGCACGCCTATACTTTGGCTGGTTGTAAGGCAGCTGGGCGCGGGCCTGTGGCAGACTATGGTGGCCAATCTGATTGGTGCTAGTATATTTTTCTGGGTTGATAAGTTTATATTTACCTCCAAAGCAGTAGAGATGTGGCATTTTAAGGAATTAGGCACCTGCGATGCCTGCGGCAAAGAGACTTCTCTATGGAGACTGGTATTAGCGCCCAAGTACGATAAAAGAGACTCTGAACCCAGATTCTTCTGCCTCGAATGTTCCAAAAAAAGAACAGACGAACTCAGGCAAAGGGGCATAAATATTAGGGGCAGAAGTAGATAAGGCTGCCAAATCCTCCCTTATTCTCCTAACTTTACACTTTTCTGACATACAGAAAAGTGTAAAGTTAGGTCTAGATTCAAAAGAAAAAGGAAATTTTTTCCTTGACTAAATACTCTATTTCGTAGATAATATATTATACAATTTGATACAAAGGTGTATCAAGCATGGATAGAATTAGGTCAGGACAAAGGTGTTCTAGGTAAAGAATAGGAACACCTTTTTTATTTTAAGGAGGATTATTATGCAGAAGAAAATTAAAGACTTTATGGAGCTGGTTGTAAAGAAGAATCCTGGCGAGATAGAATTTCACCAGGCAGTGCAGGAAGTTGTAGAGTCAGTAATGCCATTTATTGAAAAAAATCCCAAGTATCGGGATGCAAAGATACTCGAGAGGATCATTGAGCCAGAGAGAGTACTGATGTTCCGGGTACCATGGCAGGATGATAAGGGCGAGGTCCAGGTAAATAGAGGATTTCGCATAGAGATGAATAGTGCACTCGGCCCTTATAAAGGAGGCTTGAGGCTTCATCCGAGCGTATATATTGGGATCTTGAAGTTCCTGGCATTTGAGCAGGTGTTTAAGAACAGTTTGACCACGCTTCCTATGGGCGGCGGCAAAGGCGGTTCTGACTTTGACCCAAAGGGTAAGTCAGATAACGAGGTAATGAGATTCTGCCAGAGTTTTATGACAGAGCTGCAGCGCCATATCGGCCCAAACACAGATGTGCCAGCAGGAGATATAGGTGTAGGTGGTCGTGAGATAGGATTTATGTTCGGGCAGTACAAAAGGCTTCGCAATGAGTTTACAGGCATACTTACAGGCAAGGCCTTAAACTGGGGTGGAAGCTTGATAAGGCCAGAGGCAACGGGTTATGGCTGCGTATATTTTGCTGAAGAGATGTTAAAGACCAGGGGTGAATCTTTTAAAGGAAAGATCTGCGCTATTTCTGGTGCAGGCAATGTCGCGCAGTACACTGTTGAAAAACTTCTCCAGCTAGGCGCAAAGTCAGTCACGCTCTCAGACTCCGGCGGGTACATCTATGATCCAGATGGAATAAGCGAGCAGAAGTTAGAGTTTGTGATGAAGCTAAAGAATGTACGTCGTGGCAGGATCAAGGAATACGCCGCGAAGTACAATTGTAAATATGTTGAAGGCAAGCGGCCGTGGGAAGTGAAGTGCGATTGCGCATTTCCGTCTGCTACGCAGAATGAAATACACGAGTCCGATGCTAAGCACCTTGTTAAAAATGGTTGCATGCTGGTTGCAGAGGGCGCGAACATGCCTACTGCGCCAGAAGCAATAAAGGTATTCCAGAAGGCAAAGATCCTGTATGGACCTGGCAAGGCATCAAATGCAGGAGGCGTTGCCACGAGTGGTTTAGAGATGTCGCAGAATAGCTTGAGGCTATCCTGGACAAGGGAAGAAGTGGACGGTAGACTGCATGATATAATGATCAAGATCCACGAAACTTGTGTTAAATACGGAAAACAAGGAAATGTTGTTGACTATGTAAAAGGCGCAAACCTTGGGGGTTTTGTAAAAGTAGCTGATGCAATGCTGGATCAGGGTTTGGTCTAAAACATTACACTAAAGTATAATGTATGTGCTTAATATGCGATTTGCAATGGGGCGTTCTGAATAAGGGCGCCCCTTTCGCTTTTTTAGGCATTTACTCGGAACGTGCTTCGTGCTATAATGGGCCGTTAAAAAGGGGGTAAGTTGTGCCAAAGATCCAAGACATCAACAAGGTGCTGATTATAGGTTCTGGCCCGATCGTGATAGGCCAGGCGTGCGAGTTTGACTATTCAGGGACACAGGCGTGCAAAGCATTGCGCGCTGCAGGATATAAGATCGTGCTTGTAAACTCTAACCCAGCTACAATTATGACAGATCCTGGAATGGCTGATGTCACCTATATAGAGCCGCTTAACGTTGAAAGAATTACCAGTATTATTGAAAAGGAAAGGCCAGACGCGCTTTTACCAAATCTTGGCGGGCAGACCGGGCTGAACCTATCCAGCGAGCTATCAAAAAAAGGCATTCTTAAGAAATTCGGCTGTAGGATCATAGGCGTGCAGCCAGATGCTATTGAGAGGGGCGAGGATAGGCTAGCATTTAAAGAGACAATGAAAAAGCTGGGCATCCCCATGCCAAAGAGTGAGCTTGCATATTCTGTTACAGAGGCTAAAAAAATTGCTCATAGTCTAGGTTATCCTATTATTATCAGGCCTGCATATACCATGGGCGGGACAGGTGGTGGAGCAGTATTTAATGACGAAGAACTTGAGGTAATAGCTGCAAGAGGCATATCAGTGAGTCTCATTGGTCAGATCCTTGTTGAGGAGTCTGTTCTTGGCTGGGAAGAGTTAGAGCTTGAGGTAGTAAGGGATAGAGAGTCGAATAAGATCACAGTTTGTTTTATAGAAAATATTGACCCAATGGGCGTTCATACAGGAGATTCTTTTTGCTCTGCCCCTATGCTCACAGTGGAAAAAGAGATACAAAAGAAGCTTCAGGATTATTCCTATAAGATAGTTGATGCGATCGGCGTTATTGGCGGCACAAATGTTCAGTTTGCGCGAAAACCTAAAGACGATAGAGTGGTTGTAATAGAGATCAACCCAAGAACATCGCGTTCATCAGCCTTGGCAAGTAAGGCAACAGGTTTTCCGATCGCGCTTGTATCATCCATGCTCGCAGGCGGGGATCTTTTAAGAGATATCCCTTACTGGCGCGACGGCACACTGGATAAATATACTCCTTCAGGAGATTATGTGGTAATAAAATTTGCGCGCTGGGCGTTTGAAAAATTCAAGGGCATAAAAGACCAGCTTGGCACGCAGATGAGGGCTGTGGGCGAGGTAATGAGTATTGGCAAGACGTATAAAGAGGCATTTCAAAAGGCAATAAGGAGTCTTGAGAGAAAACGCTATGGTCTTGGTTTTGCTAAAAATTTCAACGAGCTTTCCCTGGATGAATTAAGAAAGCTTCTTGCGTATCCCACGTCTGAAAGACAGTTTATTATGTATGAGGCGCTTAGAAAAGGCGCGAGCGTGGATGAGCTATATGATAAGACATGCATACATAGATATTTTATCACGCAGATGAAAGAGCTTGTGGAGTTAGAAGAAGAGATTCTGAAATATAAAAGTAAGAAGCTCCCGGATGATATGCTCATAAAGGCAAAGGAAGATGGTTTTTCAGATAAATACCTGAGCCAGATTTTAGGTGTTAGTGAGAAAGAGATTCGCGAGAGACGTCTTAAGCTTGGCAAGACAGAGGCATGGCATGCGGTTCCTGTGAGCGGCGCAGAAAATGCAGCTTATTATTATTCGACTTACAGGGCGCCGGATAAGGTCAGTGTATCGTCTAATAAAAAGATAATGATACTCGGTGGCGGGCCAAATAGGATCGGCCAGGGGATAGAGTTTGATTATTGCTGCTGTCATGCTGCATTTGCGCTCAGGGATCTGGGCTACGAGAGCATAATGGTCAATTGTAACCCTGAGACAGTTTCAACAGACTATGATACATCCGATAAACTTTATTTTGAGCCTTTGACTGTCGAAGATGTATTGAGTATTTACAATAAAGAGAAGCCAGAAGGTGTGATCGTGCAGTTCGGCGGACAGACACCTCTTAATATTGCAAAAGAATTAGAGGATGCAGGTGTAAAAATACTTGGCACCTCTGTTGAAAGCATTGATCTTGCAGAGGATAGAGAGAATTTTGCTAAGGTAATGAAGAAGATGGATATTCCACAGCCAGAGAGTGGCATGGCGAGTACGCTCGAGCAGGCTTTGAAGATTGCAGAGAGAATTGGATACCCGCTTGTTGTAAGGCCTTCATATGTCTTGGGTGGAAGAGGCATGGAGATTGTCTATGATGAGGAGATGCTAAGAGATTATGTAAAGGCAGCAGTTGATGTATCTCCTGACAGGCCGATTCTCATAGATAAGTTCTTAGAAGATGCTGTAGAGGTAGAGGCAGATGCTATTTCAGACGGAGAGGATGTGTATATTCCGTCGATTATGGAGCACATAGAAGAGGCAGGCATACATTCTGGAGACTCAGCCTGCGTTATTCCTCCAAAGACAATACCTAAAAAACACATAGATACTATCTCTAGCTACACGCAAAAGATCGCGCAAAAGTTAAAGGTCGTGGGCCTTATGAATATACAATATGCGATTGCAAAGGATAAGGTCTATGTCCTGGAGGCAAATCCCAGGGCGTCAAGGACTGTTCCTATAGTATCAAAAGTAGCTGGTATTTCCATGGCGAGGATAGCGACAGAGGTTATGCTTGGCAAGAAAATAAAGGACATGAATCTTAAGCCAAAGAAATACAAGCACTATGGCGTAAAAGAGGCTGTGTTCCCATTTTACATGTTTCAGGAAGTGGATCCCGTACTGGGTCCTGAGATGCGTTCTACAGGAGAGGTCATGGGCCTTGCTGATTCAGCAGGACTGGCGTATTTCAAAGCGCAAGAGGCAGCTGGCTTAAGACTTCCTACAGAAGGCACAGTACTTGTGACAGTCGCTGATAAGGATAAGAAGAAAAACATTGCTACGGCAGTAAAAAAACTAAAGGAACTTGGCCTTAAAGTAGTGACAACAGAAGGCACAAAGAAATTTTTGGCCAAACACGGTATTGAAGCAGAACTTATTAAAAAGACACATGAGGGAAGACCGAATATCATAGATGCTATTAACAATAAAGAGATAAAGCTTATTATCAATACGCCTGCTGGAAAGACCGCGGCATATGATGATTCGTATATTCGTAAGAATGCGATCAAGCATAAGATCCCGTATATCACGACACCAGCGGCAGCTGTTGCAGTAGCGGATGGCATAAAGTCTTATCTTGAGAACAAGGGCGATGTAAAATCGCTGCAGCAATATCATTCGGAAATAACATAATATGTTCAAACGCGTCGTTACAAAAAAAATAAGTTTTGACAACGAAAAATACCTCTCAGAGCAGACCAAGGAGATCCTCTCCAGGGTCAAAAAATTCGACAACAAGCTCTATCTGGAATTCGGAGGTAAGATATGTTTTGATTACCATGCCGCAAGGGTGTTGCCGGGCTATGACCCGAATGTCAAGATGCGACTTCTTGAAAAGCTTAAAGATTATACTGAGATAATTGTAAGCGTGTATGCAAAAGATATTGAACAGGGTCGAGTGAGAGGAGATTACGGCATAACATATGACCTTGCTACATTAAAGTTAATAGATGATCTGAGGGCGTGGAACCTTAATGTTACATCTGTTATACTCACGAGGTTTAATAACGAGCCAGCCGCAGTTAAGTTTAAACGCAGACTTGAAAAGTTAGGGCTTAAGGTCTATAAGCATGTAGAGATAAAAGGCTATCCGCATGACATTGAAACAATAGTAAGCGCTGGCGGTTATGGGAAAAATGATTATATCGAGACAAAAAAACCTATAGTTGTCATGACTGCGCCTGGTCCAGGAAGCGGGAAGCTCGCCACATGTCTTTCTCAGCTTTATCATGATCACGTAAAGGGAATAAATTCAGGCTACGCAAAGTTCGAGACATTCCCCATATGGAACCTGACGCTTAATCATCCTGTGAACATTGCTTATGAAGCCGCAACAGTTGATCTGGCTGATTTTAATCTGATCGACCCATTTCATCTCGAAAGATACAAAGAGGAAACAATAAATTATAACCGCGATGTCGACGCATTCCCCATATTAAGGAATATTATCCATAAGATCACAGGCTCCAGCGACAGTTATTATAATTCACCGACAGATATGGGTGTTAATAGGGCTGGTTTTGGCATAATAGATGATGAAGGCACTCGTGTGGCTGCAAAAGAAGAGATAATCCGAAGATACTTTCGCCATAATCTGGAATTTGCAATTGGTACCGGCACCAAAGAAGAGGTTGAGCGCTCAGTTGCGATCATGGATAAGGCAGGTGTTAAAGTTGAAGATAGATCTGTAGTTCTTCCTGCCAGAAAATCAGCAGAGGATTGCAGAAAAAAGGGCAAGGGCAATAAAGGCTATTACTGCGGCGCTGCGATCGAGCTCAGCGACGGTAAGATCGTGACGGGTAAGAATTCTCCTGTTATGCATGCGGCATCCGCAGCTATTATAAATGCGATAAAACATCTTGCAGGTATTGGCGATAAAGTACATATACTCAAGCCAGAGGTCATGAGCGATCTATCTAAATTGAAAAAAGATATATTAAGAATGAGTTCAGAAAGTTTAACCCTGGATGAAATATTAGTAGCGTTATCTATAAGCGCACATACAGATAAAAACGCAAAAAAAGCCCTGTCCATGCTCAAAGACTTGAGTGGATGCGAACTTCACAATACGCACCTTCCTACGCCCGGAGATGAAGCAGGACTCAGGAGACTTGGCATAAATTTCACAACAGACGCAATTCCATCGTCGAGCTTGTTTTTTAATTACTAACCAGGAGGCTTACACATGAGTGGCATATTTGGAGTAGCAGCAGAGAAGAATTGTACATTGGATCTATTTTATGGGGTTGACTATCATACTCACCTGGGCACAGAGTACGGCGGAATAGCTGTATCGACAGACAAGAGGATCTACAGGCAGATCCATGACATATCTCAGAGCCAGTTTAAATCCAAGTTTTACGAAGACTATAAAAAATTCGGAGGAAAGTATGGCATTGGCGTAATAAGCGATTCTGACGCGCAGCCCATGTTTTTAAATGCCAAATTCGGATCGTTTGCAATATGCATGACAGGTCTTATAGAAAATACAGGACAGCTTATAAAGGAGCTGCACAAAAGAGGCCATTCTTTTAGCGAGACAGAAGGCGGGTCTTCAAATAGCGTCGAGGTGGTGGCAAAACTCATAAGCGAGGGAGAAGATTTTGTAAGTGGTATTGAGAATATGTCTAGCAAGATCATAGGTTCTGCCAGCGTACTTTTACTTTGTAAAGACGGTATATATGCGGCAAGAGACAGATTTGGGTATACGCCACTTGTTGTAGGAAAAAGAGGAAATGATTTTGCTGTTTGTTCAGAGTCATGCGCTTTTCCTAACACGGATTTCAAGATCCAGAAATTTCTTTCACCTGGCGAGATAGTTTTAGTGAATGATAAGGGCGTGAAACAGGTAAGAGGCCCGAAAGACGTAAATCAGATATGCTCATTTTTATGGATATATACGGGATTTCCAGCCTCTACTTATGAAGGCGTAGGTGTTGAGACAGTAAGGGAAAGATGTGGCAGGACTTTAGCAAAGCGTGACAAGGATATAGAAGTGGATGTTATTTCCGGCATTCCAGATTCAGGCGTTGCGCATGCGATCGGCTATAGCATGGAGTCGAAAAAACCATATAGGCGGCCACTTGTAAAATACACGCCTGGGTACGGTAGAAGCTATACCCCGCCTGTCCAGGAGATAAGGGACCGTGTGGCAAAGATGAAGCTTATACCTGTAAAGGATGTCATAAATGGGAATAGAATCATTGTGTGCGACGATTCTATTGTAAGAGGGACACAACTTAAGAACTTTGCTATTAATAAGCTCTGGGACAATGGCGCAAAAGAGATACACGCAAGGCCAGCATGTCCGCCACTGATGTTTCCGTGCAAATTCTGTTTATCCACAAGATCTATCAGTGAGCTCGCAGCGCGCCGAGCAATAAGGAATATAGAGGGTAAAGATATCGACGATGTCTCGAAATATACAGACGACACCACCCCAGAATACAAGAAGATGATCAAGTGGATTGAAAAAGATATTGGCGTTACCACACTCCGCTATCAGAGGCTTGATGATATGATAAAAGCAATAGGCCTTCCTCGCGAAAAACTTTGCACCTATTGCTGGAATGGCGAGTGCCGAGCCAAAGGCAATCTCATTTGAGATCCTTCAGCCCTTTGGGCTTCAGGATGAGCTCTCGGATAAGAATAGAGAAAAAGACTTCCCGAGAGCTCAGTAAAATCGTTGTTGTTGGCGGTGGGCCCAGCGCTATGATGGCTGCGATACGCTCTAGCCAGCTAGGCCAGTCCGTAACCCTCCTGGAAAAAAATCCTACTTTAGGTAAAAAACTTCTCTTAAGCGGCAAAGGCCGTTGTAATCTTACCAATGCGTGTAGTCTGGAAGAATTTCTTGAGAGATTCTCAAAAAGCGGGCCATTCTTAAGAGATGCTTTTAAGATTTTCTTTAATCAAGAGCTAATGGATTTTTTTGAGGTGAGAGGATTAAAGCTCAAGATAGAGCGGCAAAAAAGGGTCTTTCCTGTAACTGATGAAGCGGACAGTATCCTTCGAGTGTTAAAGAAAGAACTCTTAGAGAATAAAATTAAGATTATTTATAATACCGCTGTTAATGATATTGTGATAAAGAGTGACAAATTTTTGGTTAATTCGATCCTGGCTGATAAGGTAATCCTGGCAACAGGCGGTATCTCTTATGGTTTTACTGGCTCAACAGGCCAAGGCATGAAAATAGCTAAAGCGCTAGGCCATCGCATAACTCCTTTAAGGCCAGGTCTTGTGGCATTAGATATAAAAAAGAATTATTCTAAATTCTTGGAGGGTCTGACATTAAAAAATATACGCCTTCGATTTACCGACGGGAAAAAAGAGATTCTCTCGGATATAGGAGAATTACTTTTTACTAAGACCGGGATCTCAGGTCCGCTTGTTTTGTCTTTGAGCGGGAAAATAGTGGATTGGCTGGACAAAAAGGGCAGGGTCTATCTCGAAATAGATCTTAAACCTGCGCTATCCCTCGAAAAATTAGAAACCAGGCTATTAAGGGAATTCAAGGAGAGCCCCAAAAAGGCTCTCAAAAATACACTTAAAAGTCTTTTGCCTATGAGATTAATCGATGTGTTTTTGGATATTGCTGGGCTCTTGCCTGATAAAAAAGTTAACCAGGTTACGCAGGATGAGCGAAAAAGAATCGCCATGTTATTAAAGGCCCTGCGCTTTGAGATCAAAGGGTCACGCCCCATAAAAGAGGCAATGGTCACACGTGGAGGCGTATCTTTAAAGGACATTGACCCGCGCACTATGCAGTCCCGCATCATTAAGGGCCTATACTTTGCCGGTGAGATCATAGACATAGACGCAGACACAGGCGGCTTTAACCTACAAGCAGCATTCTCCACAGGCTACCTAGCTGGTCAAACCCTTCCTTGAAAACAAGAAGCATATCTGTTATCATATTATTCCTATGAAAAATACGTACGATGTTATAGTTATAGGTGCAGGGCATGCTGGGGTGGAGGCGGCTCTTGTAGCTAACAGGATGAAGGTTAAGACTCTGCTTATTACTATGGATGTGGATAAGATAGGGTATATGTCTTGCAATCCTGCTATTGGTGGCATTGGTAAGGGCCAGCTGGTAAAGGAGCTGGATGCGTTGGGTGGGGAGATGGCTAAGGCAACGGATTTTAGCGCTATACAGTTTCGTATGCTGAATAAGAAAAAAGGACCTGCTGTTTGGTCATCAAGGGCACAGGTGGATCGATCTCTTTATTTAAAGTACATGAAAGATGCAGTAAAAAATATAGATGTTTTAGAAGGCTGCGTGACAACTCTTATTATAAAGAATAAAATCGCATGCGGGGTAAAACTTAAAGACGGAAGTTTTATAAAAACCAAGGCAGTTATTCTTACGCCAGGTACATTCTTAAACGGCGTTATTCACATTGGCCTTGAGCATTTTTCAGGCGGTAGGTTAGGCGATCCAGCGTCTCTGAGCCTTTCAGATAATCTAAGGTCATTAGGTTTTGATGTATTGCGGCTTAAAACAGGAACCACTGCTCGCTTAGATACAAAGACCATAAAATTTTCTAAAATGAAGAAGCAGCTTGGCGATAATCCTCCAGTCCCGTTTTCATTCTCAACAAAGAAGATCTCCAGAAAACAACTCCCGTGCTACATTACATATACAAATAAAAAAACGCATGAGATCATCCGCAAAGGCTTGGATCGCTCGCCGCTTTATACCGGGAAGATTAAATCCACTGGCGCTAGATATTGTCCGTCAATAGAAGATAAGATAGTACGGTTTAGCGATAGAGATAGACACCAGGTATTCCTGGAGCCAGAAGGATTAAAAAAAGATCAGTATTATCCTAATGGAATATCTACGAGCCTGCCACAGGATATACAGCTAAAGATGATTCGGTCTATCCCTGGGCTTGAAAAGGCAGAAATAAATATACCTGGCTATGGCATAGAATATGATTTTGTAAATCCTACACAGCTAAAGTCAACGCTTGAGACAAAACTCATTGAAAATCTTTATCACGCAGGCCAGATCAATGGCACTACTGGTTATGAAGAGGCAGCGGCGCAGGGTTTTATGGCAGGTGTAAACGCGGTGCTTAAAATAAGAAAAAAAGCACCTTTTATCTTAGATCGTTCACAGGCATATATAGGTGTCCTTATAGATGACCTTGTGACAAGAGGCACGCAGGAACCTTACAGGATGTTTACATCGCGCGTTGAGCATCGACTTGTCTTAAGGGAAGACAATGCTGATCTAAGGCTGAGTGGAATAGGGCATAATCTAGGCCTTGTGAGTAAAAAGGACTACGAAAAAGTAGTCTCCAAGAAGATAAATATATCCAATGAGCTTAAAAGGATAAAAAACACAAGAGGTTACTTGCGTACTAGAGGCCTTTCTAATGAAGAAATGAAGCAAGTAGAGATAGAAGTAAAATATAAAGGTTTTATTGACAGGCAGGCAAAGGAGATCGAGAAGTTTAAGCAAATAGAAAAGATAAACATACCAAATAGCTTTAAGTATAAAGGTATACCAGGCCTATCAAAAGAGATCATTGAAAAACTTACCATGGCCAGGCCAATAAATCTTGGCCAGGCCTCAAGGATCTCAGGCATAACTCCTGTTGCAATCTCAGTTCTAATGGTGTATCTTAAAAGATACAAAGAAACCCTATGCAAAAAGAAACAGTAGTAGTCCTGGATTTTGGCGCACAGTATAACCAGCTCATAGCCCGTCGTGTAAGAGAATGCAATATATACTGTGTACTTCTGCCTTACAATACTTCACTCGCAAAGATAAAATCCCTGAAACCCAGCGCGATTATACTCACAGGTGGACCTTCCAGCGTTACAAGGAAAGGTTCTCCAAAGTGCGATTCAAGGATCTTTGGATTAAATGTCCCTATCTTGGGTATCTGTTATGGTATGCAGTTAATGGGATATTTGCTTGGTGGTAAAGTAGGAAAGAGTAAGCGCCGAGAATATGGCAATGCAGAGCTTATTGTAGATAAAAAAGACAAATTCTATTCAGGCTGGAAAAGAAAAGAAAAGATATGGATGAGTCATGGTGATCAGGTGCTAAGGCTGCCAAAGGGTTTTGTAAGACTTGCTCATACGAAAAACAGTAAGATCGCCAGCATGTTTCATCCTGAGAAAAAGATTTACGGGGTCCAGTTTCATCCAGAGGTAGTGCATACACCAAAAGGCATGGTTATTTTTAAGAATTTCCTCTATAAGGTCGCTGGCCTTAAACCAACATGGACGATGAAGTCTTTTGTCAGAGAGGCTATCAAGGATATGCGGGCGAATGTCAAAAAAGAAAAGGTGGTGCTTGGTTTAAGCGGCGGGGTAGACTCTTCTGTGGCAGCAATTCTTTTGCACAAGGCCATTGGCAAGAAATTACACTGCATCTTTGTTGATAATGGAGTATTAAGAAAAGATGAAAAGAGGAATGTTATCGAGATGTTTAGAAGGCATTTTCACATGAATCTTCATGTGATAGATGCAGAGGAGAGATTCCTGAAGGCCTTGAGGGGAGTAGAAGACCCGGAGAAAAAGCGCAAAACAATAGGAAGGGAATTTATCAGGGTCTTTGAAAAAGAGGCACATCGTCTTGGAAAGATAAAGTATTTAGCGCAGGGCACACTTTATCCTGATGTGATTGAGAGCGTCTCTGCAAAAGGCGGGCCGTCAGCTACAATAAAGACGCACCATAATGTAGGGGGCTTGCCCAAAAAGATGGGGTTTAAGCTCATAGAGCCATTAAAGGATTTGTTCAAGGACGAGGTCAGAAGATTAGGAAAAGAGCTTAGCTTGAGTGATGAGATGGTGTGGAGACAACCTTTTCCAGGTCCTGGCCTTGCTGTAAGGATCATAGGAGATGTTACAAAGGATCGCTTAGATATTCTTCGCGAGGCAGATGCGATCGTGCAGGAAGAGATGAAAAAATACCCTGGCTATAAAAACATCTGGCAGTCATTCGCGGTTTTATTGCCAGTAAAAAGCGTAGGTGTAATGGGCGATGAAAGGACTTACGAAAACGTCTGTGCCATACGAATAGTCACAAGCCTTGACGCAATGACAGCAGACTGGGCCAAGATCCCCTACGACATCCTAGGCAAGATCTCCAACCGCATCATAAACGAAGCCTCTGGCATAAATCGAGTAGTCTACGACATCTCCTCCAAACCCCCGTCAACAATAGAGTGGGAATAAAAATAACTTTACATTTAAAGCAAGACCTTAAATGTAAAGTTAACTCAGGAATTTTTGGATTAGGTGTGCGGTGCGGTCGGATGCGCCTGGTGAGCCTAGTTTTTGTTTGACCTGTTTTAGCTCGAGTTTGATTTCGTCCTGGTTTTGGAGTGTTTCTAGAGTTTCTCTTGCTATATTTTTCGCGTTTACCTGAAACTGTACCAGTTCTGGTACGATCCTTTTTCCTGCCACTACATTTACCAAACCTATATCTGGGATTTTTATCAAATTTCTTGCCAAAAACCAGGTGATCAGCGATGTCTTGTAGATAATCACCATTGGCTTTTGCATGATGGCTGTTTCGAGCGTGGCGCTTCCAGAAGAGAGGATTACCAAATCAGCTATATCCATTATTTCATAGGGCCTGTTTTCGAGTGAATGCGGTTTTATCTTTGAGCGGGCAATAATATTGTTATAAATAGATCTATCCAATTCTTTCCTCCGAGAAAGTATAAATTCAACATCAGGTAATTTTTCTTTTATGAGCTCGCATGCCTTTAGCATAGAAGGGAGGTGTTTTTCAACCTCTTTTGCGCGAGAACCAGGAAGGAGCGCAATCTTTTTAGAGTGGTGATTAAGATGCAGGTGCTTTATGGTTTCTTCTTTTTTCCAGCCAGATCTTACTATGTCTAAGAAAGGATGCCCTACGAAACTTACCTTTACGCCAGCCTGTTTATATAATTCCTCCTCAAACCCAAATATCACGATCATCTTATCAACGCATTTTTTTATTTCCGCGACTCTCTCTTTTCCCCACGCCCATATCTGAGGGCTGATGTAATATATTACAGGGATATTTTTTGCTTTCGCCTGTTTTGCGAAACGCATGTTAAATCCTGGGTAGTCTACCAGAATAACCGCGTCAGGGCGTCTTGATTCAAGTAGATCGACCAGTTTTTTGAAGAGCTTCTTGAATACGCTGAGATGTTTTATCACCTCTATAAACCCCACGACTGCGAGCTCGACAATGTCATAGACAATATCGACGCCAGCTTCTTTCATCTTTTTCCCGCCAACGCCGAATATTTCTATGTGGGGATTGAGTGTTTTAAGGGATCGCGCGAGGTGTGCAGCCTGCAGGTCGCCAGATGCCTCGCCTGCGATGATCATAAGTCGCTTCTTCTTCATGTTTTTAGCTTTTTTAGGATTTTGTGAGCCACTAGTAGAGCGTTATATCCTTCGATCCCTGAGACAGTGGGCCTTTTTTTATTAAGCACGCAGTCCACAAAGGATGAGATCTCTTTCTTCAAAGGCTGTTCTTTTTTGATATCGATTTTTTTAGAGGAGATCTTATTTTTTATCTTTTTAGAGATCACAGCTTCCTGGTTCATGTAGTCTAAAGAGATATAACAGTCTTTTTGAAATATTCGAATCTTACGCAGACTGTCACTTGTCACGCGGCTTGCAGTAAGGTCGCATACAGTGCCGTTTTTAAATCTGAGCCTGGCATTTGCAATATCCTCATGTTTTGTTAGGATTTTTATGCCTATTGCCTCGATGCTTTCGATCTTTGATTTTATGAGACCTAACACTATATCGATGTCATGTATCATTAGATCAAGTACCACGCCCACGTCTTTTACGCGCGGACTAAAAGGCCCGAGCCTGTGCACCTCTATAAACTTTGGTTTTGAGGAAAGCCCTTCTATCGCCTGTATGGCAGAGTTAAATCGCTCAACATGACCTACCTGCATTATCAGGCGTTTTTTCTTAGCGAGTTTTAATAGCTCTTTGGCCTCTTTAATCGTTTTTGTGATAGGTTTTTCTATAAGTACAGGTATGCCGCGGTTCAAAAACGACCGAGCGATTTTATAATGGAGGTATGTAGGCGTGACAATGCTTACAGCGTCCAGGTTTTTCTTAAAAAGCTCCCTATAATCTGAGCACCAAGGTTTTTTTAAGGCATGTGCAATGGATTTTGCCCTGTCTTTGTCATTGTCGCACAGACAAACGAGCTCTACATCCTTTAATTCCGAGTATATCCGGGCATGAAGAGAGCCTAATCGCCCTATTCCAACCACTCCAACACGTAGTTTTTTCATATCTACAATAATAACAAACCTCTCGACAAAAGTCAATGAGAGTGATATAATACCTCAAATCATGCCGAGGTCGAACCTCGGCATTTTTGGGCTATATCATTATGAGAGAATACTTACGATTTCTAAAATTTCTGAAGCCGCATCTCTGGATTATGGCAGTCGCTTTAGTGTGCATGATTGTCTCATCTGGCATGGGAGGGGTGTCTCTGGGCATGATCATTCCGCTTGTTGACAATATCCTTGCTGGGAAGACGATATCTATGCCAGGCGTTCAGAGCCCGCCAGAATTTATCATCAGTCTTGTAGATAAGATCAATACTATACCAAAGGTTGCGCTTCTGAACTGGCTTGTATTGATCATAGCTTTAATATTTCTCATAAAAGAGATATTTTTATTTCTCCATACATATCTTATGAGTAAGCTTGGCCAGTCTGTGTTAAGGGATGTAAGATTGACAGTCTATAAAAAGCTTCTTAGTCTTTCAGGAGATTTTTATTCAAGTATGCAGACAGGCGAATTGGTCTCAAGGATCACTTTTGATGTAGGGATCATAGTGAATTCTATTACCGAGGGGCTCACAGATCTATTGCTCCAGCCAATACAGCTTTTGATATACCTTACCATGCTTATATGGATAAAGATATATTTTTCAATTCCAGTGACGCTGATCCTGGTCACCATAGTTGTATTCCCGCTTGTAGCATACCCTGTTATAAAGATAGGCAAAAAACTCAGAAAGATATCTGAGTCTACACAGGAGAGCATGGCGGATATAAACTCTTTATTATTTGAAACAATATACGGCATAGGCATTGTGAAATCATTTTCAGCAGAAAAATATCAGATAAATAAATTTGCCTCGTACAGTTACCGTTATTACAAAATGCTTCTCAAGTCTGTAAAGCGCATGGCTATCATAAGTCCCCTTGGCGAGTTCGTGGGTGTAGCGTGCATGGCCATTGTGCTGTATTTTGGCGGCAAAGAGGTGATAGCGGGCCGACTTTCAGGAGGCGCCTTTATAGCATTCTTAGCAGCGCTTCTTTCTCTTATAAAACCATTTAAGAGATTAAGCAGGCTTTATGGCGTAAATCTTCAGGCCCTTGCGGCAATAACAAGGGTGTTCAATGTACTCGACAGGGAGCCTACGATAAAAGACAGGCCTGGCGCTATTAAGCTAGTTGGATTTAAAGGTCGCATTGAATTAAAGGATGTAGATTTTTCGTATGGCGATGGCCCTGGGGTATTGAAAAACATTAATGTGAGTTTGACAAAGGGCAAGATCCTGGCAATAGTGGGACTGAGCGGCGCTGGAAAGAGCACATTAGTGAACTTACTACCCAGGTTTTATGATCCAAATAGCGGTGCAGTATTGATTGATGGCAAAGATATTAGGGACTTTAACATTCCATCTGTTCGTGAACACATAGGCATTGTGTCGCAAGAGACAATACTTTTTAATGACTCGATTCGAAATAACATTGCGTTCGGTAAGCCTGATGCAAGCATGGACGACATTATAAAGGCGGCAAAGGCAGCAAACGCCCATGATTTTATTGAAAAGACCTCAGATGGCTATGACACCTTTATAGGCGACAGGGGCATGAGGCTTTCAGGAGGCGAAAAGCAGCGTATTGCGATCGCAAGAGCACTTTTTAAGGACCCGCCTATACTTATACTTGATGAGGCAACGAGCCAGCTTGATACTGAGTCAGAGAGACTTGTCCAGGAGGCAATAGATCGGCTCATGGCGCACAGGACAGTGTTTGTAATTGCGCATAGACTCTCTACTGTTGAACATGCGGATAATATAGTGGTGCTTGAAGGCGGCAAGATCATAGAGATAGGCACACACAGGCAATTATTAGAGATCTCAGGCACGTATAAGCGGCTGTATGAGCTGCAGTTTAAATCCGTCCGATAGCCCCAAAAATGGCTTGCAAAAGCAAAAGCTTGTGATATAATAAAACACCTATAATTTTGAGCATATTTTGTCAAAACTACCATAATTAAGAGGAGGTAAGCACGTGGACACAGAATTAATCAAGAAACTTTTGGAAGCAGGTTCCCATTTTGGCCATAACAGGAGCCGCTGGAACCCAAGAATGAAGAAGTTTATCTTTGGGGAGCGTTCAAGGATCCATATAATAGATCTTGAAAAGACAGTAGAGTTTATCAATAAGGCCAGGGAGTTTTTAAAAGAGGTAGCTGCCAAGGGAGAGAAGATCCTTTTTGTCGGTACCAAGAAACAAGCCCAGGACGTCATAACTGAAGCTGCTCAGCGTTCAGGCATGTATTTTGTCAAGAATAGATGGCTGGGTGGCACACTCACTAATTTTAAGACGATTCGCAACAGCATAAACCGCCTAAAGGACATCGAGACAATGGAAAAAGATGGAACGTTCGAAGCCATTACAAAGAAAGAGCGGGCTATTCTTACAAAGGAGATGGAGAAATTAAGAAAAAATCTCCAGGGCATAGTCGAGATGAAAAAGATGCCAGGTGCCATGTTTATCGTGGATTCCAAGAAGGAAGACATAGCTGTAAAAGAGGCCAAGAAGCTCGGGATCCCTATAGCGGCTATAATAGATACAAATGCAGATCCTGATTTTATTGATTATCCTATACCAGCTAATGACGATGCCATGCGTTCCATAAAGCTTATAACAGATATGATCACAGATGGTATTATGGAGGGTCAGGGCCAGTTTGATCAATCAGAGGTCGATAAGAAGGCTGTGCAAAAAGAACAGGAGTCGGGGGATAAAAGCGAGCTTATTGAAAAGCCTTCGGAGCTTGCAGAGACAATAGAGGAAGAAAAACTGAAGGACAAGGAAAAGGAAGAGAAAAAGACAAAACCAGTTGTTAAAAAGAAACCATATAGACCAAGCAGACCAAAAAACAGATGATCCAATTTCTTATAGAAAGGTAAGGTAAGCACGATGGCAGTTTCAGTAGACATGATCAAGCAGTTGAGAGAAAAGACCAATGCGCCCATGATGGATTGTAAAAAGGCATTGCAAGAGGCGAATGGCGATCTGAAGACCGCGATGGAGATCCTGAAAAAACGGGGCCAGATAGTTGCGCTTAAAAAGGCAGGCCGCTCCGCAAAAGAAGGTGTTATAGAAAGCTATATTCACTCGAACAATAAGATAGGCGTACTCTTAGAGGTAAATTGCGAGACAGATTTTGTTGCTCGTAACGAAGACTTCAGAAAATTTGTAAAGGATGTCTGTATGCAGATCGCAGCAAGTTCTCCTTCCTATGTCTCGAGGGAAGAAGTGCCTAAGGCCACTGCGGACAGGGAAAAGGCGATCTTAAAGGATCAGATAAAAGGAAAAAAACCCGCGAATGTCATGGAAAAGATAATCCAGGGCAAGTTAGAGAAATTTTATTCAGAGGTATGTCTCATGGACCAGCCATTTATTAAAGACGATAAATTGACTATCAAGGAATGCCTGGGCTCGCTTATAGGAAAAATAGGTGAGAACATACTGATCCGCAGGTTCGTAAGATTTCAAGTCGGGGAGGATATTGGATGAAGAAATCTGCATACAAAAGGGTTGTTCTTAAATTGAGCGGAGAAGCGCTTCAAGGAAAAAAAGGTTATGGCATAGACCCTTCTGTTACAGACGCAATAGCGAAAGAGATAAAGGATATCAAGAAATTAGGCGTCCAGATCGCGATTGTAATAGGCGGAGGAAATATCTACAGGGGCGCTACAGCTTCAAAAGAGGGAGTGGATCGCATAATAGCTGATTACATGGGCATGCTCGCGACAGTCATAAACGGGCTTGCGCTGCAGGATGTGCTGGAGAAGGCAGGCGTTATGACGCGCGTCCAGACCGCGATTGATATGCAGCGGATCGCAGAGCCTTATATCAGGCGTCGCGCGGTAAGGCACCTTGAAAAAGGAAGAGTCGTTATCTTTGTCGCTGGTACAGGCAATCCGTATTTTTCAACAGATACAGCTGCCAGCCTCAGGGCAATAGAAATAAACGCGGATATTATTTTAAAGGCTACAAATGTAGATGGTGTATACTCCGCTGACCCAAAAAAGAACAAATCCGCGAAAAAATTTAAGAGCTTGAAATACATCGAAGTCCTGAATAAGGGTCTCAAGGTCATGGATGCTACTGCAGTAAGCCTTTGCATGGACAACAGTCTACCCATAATTGTTTTTAATCTCACAAAAAAAGGAAACATAAAAAGGGTCATCCTGGGCGAAAAGATAGGAACAGCAGTTAAATAAGCCAAACGTCCATATTGAAAAGGAGATAATTATGCTACCCCTCCAAAAGCGCCTTCATGAAATAGAAGAAAAAATGAAAAAGTCTGTGGATGCGACAGTAAGGGAATTCGCAGAGATTAGGACTGGTCGAGCAAATCCAAGCCTTGTTGAAGGCATAATGGTGGATTATTATGGTACAAATACGCCATTGAAACAATTGGCTGGTATATCTGTGCCAGAGCCGCGGCTTATCGCTATTCATCCATGGGATCCTTCCAGTGTACCTACAATAGAAAAGGCGATCTTAAAATCACAGCTGGGAATAAATCCTGTAAATGACGGAAAGCTCATAAGGATAGCCATACCTTCTCTCACCAAGGAAAGATGTGCAGAGCTCGGGAAAGTACTGCATAAGATCTCAGAACAAGGCAGGGTCTCTATCAGGACAGTACGCAGGGATGCCATAGACAGTATAAAGAAGATGGAAGATTCAAAAGAGATCCCGGAAGACGCGCGTTTCAAGGGCCAGGAAGAAGTCCAAAAATTAACAGAGAAATATACAAAGAAGATCGACGAGCTTTTAAAGAATAAAGAGAAAGAACTTGATACTATATAATGGTGTGGGCCGCTAGCTCATATTGGTAGAGCATCGCCCTTTTAAGGCGGTGGCGCCGCGTTCGATTCGCGGGCGGCTCACCATCCTACGCTCAAATAGAGCGAATCTTCGCAGCATGCTACGGATGGCAAGCCAGAATCAAAGATGACCAAACCTCCTTATAAAATCATCGAACATACTGCTGATGTTAGGATAAAGGCGAATGGCCGAACTCTCAAGGAGTTATTCGAGAATGCAGCAAAAGGCATGTTCGGGATCATCGGCGGCCCCAGTACCACTCGCTTCGCTCGGGTACGGGGTAAACAAGCACACAGAAAAATAGAGATACAAAAAGACGTTCAGAGTTTTGAAGAATTATTAGTATATTGGCTGAGCGAGTTATTGTATATTTTTAATAGAGATCAAATAATTTTTAGCAGTTTTAATATTCGAGAATTAGAAAAAAATCGATTAGTCGCTGAATCCTCAGGCGAGAAAATAGCCCCCGAAAACACCGACCTCCAGACAGAAATCAAGGCAGTCACCTTCCACGACCTTAAAATAGAAAAAAATAACGCAGGCTTTACCTGCAAAATCATTTTTGATGTATAAGATAGAAAAGATAGATAACTATCGCTGGAAAATACCTACCTCTTACAAGCAAGGCATGAAAGTTCCTGGCGTTATCTACGCAAGCGAATGTCTTCTTCCTGAAATCCTCAAAGACAAGGCACCTGAACAAGTAGCAAATGTTGCATTCCTGCCAGGCATAGTTAAATATTCTCTTGCCATGCCTGATATCCATTGGGGCTATGGTTTTTCAATAGGCGGCGTAGCAGCTACAGATCCTAAAGAAAACGGTGTGATTTCACCAGGAGGAGTAGGCTATGACATAAATTGTGGAGTACGACTTCTGCGAAGTGACTTAACAGCTCAAGATATAAAACCAAAATTGCAAAATTTGATCAACAGTTTATTTAGCAATGTTCCATGCGGCGTTGGTTCAAGCGGTGATATTAGAGTAAGCGACAAAGAAGAGACCGAGATTTTTTTAAAAGGTGCTGGATGGGCTGTTAAAAAAGGTTATGGCGTAAAAGAGGATCTTGAATATACAGAAAATAAAGGCTGTATGGAGGGCGCAGATCCAGATAAGGTTTCTGACAGGGCATACGAAAGAGGAAGAAAACAATCAGGAACGCTTGGTTCAGGCAATCATTTCTTAGAAATCCAGGTAGTAG
This sequence comes from Candidatus Gorgyraea atricola, assembly GCA_030765235.1. Taxonomy (NCBI): domain Bacteria; kingdom Pseudomonadati; phylum Candidatus Omnitrophota; genus Candidatus Gorgyraea; species Candidatus Gorgyraea atricola. Next base: position 58,197 of record JAVCCW010000025.1, read on the forward strand.
ACGAGGTTTACGACGATAAAATCGCAAATATCTTTGGACTTTTTAAAGGCCAGGCTACAGTTATGATCCATTCTGGTTCACGCGGTCTTGGCTACCAGGTGTGTGATGATTATGTAAAAGGTATGGTGAGATGTTTAGGTAAATATAATATAAATGTGCCTGACAGACAACTTGCATGTGCGCCCCTGGATTCTCCAGAAGGAAAGGCATATTTTTCTGCCATGAAATGCGCCGCGAATTATGCGTGGAGCAATAGACAATGCCTTATGTATCTTGCAAGAGAGATCTTTGAGAAGGTCTTTAGCAAAAGCTGGAGTGATCTGGGCCTACATCTTGTATATGACGTAGCGCATAACATTGCAAAGATGGAGAGACACATTGTCGACGGCAAAGAAAAGACATTATGTGTTCACAGAAAGGGTGCTACACGAGCATTTCCGCCGCATCATCCAGATATTCCAGAAAGGTACAAAGAAACAGGCCAGCCAGTGATTATTCCAGGAGATATGGGTAGTTTTTCTTACATTCTTGCAGGTACTAAAGGCTCTATGCAAGAAACCTTTGGCTCGACCTGCCATGGCGCAGGAAGACGTATGTCTCGTTCTGCTGCAATAAGAAAATGCAGCGGCAGAAGAATAGATAAGGAATTATTTGACAGAAGTGGTATAATAGTTAGAGCTAAAGGCAGGTCTACTTTAGCCGAAGAAGCGCCAGAGGCATACAAAGATGTTGAGGCAGTAGTGGATGTAGTGCACCAGGCAGGCATCTCAAAAAAGATCGCCAGGATGAAACCACTTGGCGTAATCAAAGGATAAGGAAAGAGTCATGTTAGACATAAAATTTATCAGAGAAAACCCAGATATAGTAAAAAAGGCAATAAAGAATAGAGGTCTTAAGATAGACATAAAGGAACTCCTGGATCTAGATGCCGAACGCCGTAAAATTCTGGCAGAGGTAGAGGTTCTAAAGTCAGACAAGAACAAGGTCTCTAAGGGTGGGAAGCCCAGCCCAGACGTCATAGCTAATATGAAGGCTATATCCCAAAAAGTAGCTGATTTAGATGGTAAGGTGGGGCAAATTAGCCAAAAAATAAGCACTTTAATGCTTAACATCCCAAATATACCCCATAAATCCATACCTGTGGGGAGGCCAGAAGCCAATAAGGTGGTTCGTAAGTGGGGAAACATCCCTAAATTTGACTTTAAACCTAAGAGCCACATAGAGTTAGGACAAAATCTCGACATATTAGATTTCCCTCGCTCAGCCAAGATATCTGGTTCAGGGTTTTGCCTCTTTAAGGGAATGGGTGCCCAACTCGAAAGAGCGCTTATTAACTTTATGCTGGATCTCCACACAAAGGAGCATGGGTATAAGGAGGTATTTCCGCCATTCTTAGTTAACAGAGCCAGCATGACAGCTACAGGCCAGCTGCCTAATCTAGAGGAAGACATGTATCGCCTAAAGGATGATGACCTGTTTCTTATCCCTACAGCAGAGGTACCTGTGACAAATATGCACAGGGATGAAGTATTGGATGAGGGAAAACTACCTACCTACTATACTGCATATACAGCGTGTTTCAGGCGAGAGGCAGGCTCATACGGCAAAGATACAAAGGGCCTTATGAGGGTGCACCAGTTTGACAAGATAGAAATGGTTAAGTTCGTAAAGCCAGACTCGTCTTATGACGAACTCGAGAGTTTATTGAAATGCGCGGAAGAAGTGCTTAAAAGATTGAAACTTTCTTATCGCGTAATAATGCTTTCAACAGGCGATATAAGCTTTGCTACCTCTAAATGCTATGATATCGAGGCATGGGCTCCAGGTATTGAGAAAAATCTTGAGGTCTCCAGCTGCAGTAATTTCACAGATTTTCAGGCGCGGAGAGCAAACATAAAATATAGACCAAAGGATAAGAAAAAGTTAGAATATGTCCATACGCTTAATGGTTCTGGTATTGCGCTAGCCAGGACAGTCATCGCAATAATAGAAAATTATCAAGAGAAAGACGGCAGCATCTTAATACCAGAGGTACTCAGGCCGTATATGAATGGCCGCGAGAAGATCACCAAAGAATAGATGCTTATAAAGATACTGCGTTTTATAGGAAGCATCTTGCTTATCCCTGCATGCGTAGCGCTCACCACGAGTTTCTACAAAGGGATAATATCAATAAAATACGTTTCAGAATCAGGGATTCTTTTTATATTAGGCGCATTAGCCTATTCTGTTCTGCACCTGGTCTTTGTCAAACTTGATTTTTTATATGTCCTTGGACACGAACTTACGCATGCGATAGCAACATTTTTTTCAGGCGGAAAAGTCAAAGGCATGAAAGTATCCAGTAGAGGCGGCAGTATAAGGACTACCACGCCCAATCTTTTTGTTGCCCTGGCGCCGTATCTTATTCCAGGGTATACAGTTTTTATAGCGCTTTTGTATTTTTTATTATCGTTCTTTACAGATGTAGACAGGTTTTCAGGCATTTTTATATTTCTAATAGGTTTTACTCTTATGTTCCATCTCTCTTACACTGCGCAGTCCATAAGAGAGAAGCAATCAGATTTGATTAAGTCAGGATATTTATTCTCTATATCCTTTTTGTACATAGTTAATCTTGTAATTGTATTTGCGATAGTAAGCTTTTTGTTCAATGTATCTTTTACGAATTTTTTGTCAGAGGCTTATGAGGGATCAAAACAGTTTTACTGTTATTCCTGGAAGCAGTTGTTTTTGTGAAGAAGGTCCTTCGACGCGCCAAATAATGCTTCGCATTATTTGGCTTGCTCAGGATCAATTTTGCTTCGCAAAATTGGAGAGATCGCATAGCCTGGCCTAGTGCGCGCGCTTGGAAAGCGCGTAGACGGGCAACCGTCTCCAGGGTTCGAATCCCTGTCTCTCCGCCGAATTTGCCGAAGGCAAATTCGATCCCGAGCAAGTCAAATAATGTGACGAATAGGAACATTATTTGGCGTGTCGAGGGACATCTTGCGACGTTTGTGTAATGTGGAAGGTGTAATGTGTAATGAAAAAATTTAGTTTAATCACAATTTTTATTCTTCTACTTGGTATCGTAGCCATATTCTATATACAATTTCTCACCCCCACACTATATGGGGCGGATGGGTATTTGCATATTAGGATGGCTGAGTTTTTGCGGGATCTTGGGCCGAGGTATGATTTTCACTGGGCAAGGTACTCTACCTTTAGCGAGAATTTTTCAGACAAGGATTTTCTGTTTCACACGCTTTTAGTTCCATTTACAGGTTTTGAAAATATATTCTATGGCGCCAAGCTCGCGGCAGCATTATTTGCAGCGCTTTTGTTCTTTGTATTTTACCTGATACTTAGGAAATATTCTGATAGGATCGTCTTGCCGTTTTTCCTTATCTTATTTTTCTTCTCAGACATGTTCTTGCAGGCAATATCCAGACCCAGGCCTATCTCTCTCGTAATTTTAATAAGTTTAGTTGCCATACATCTTGTTATAAAAAAGCGGCATGGCCTGCTATTTTTGGTGGCACTTCTCTATAGTCTCGGCCATATTACAAGCCCTTTAATCATTATCTACGCGTTAATAGTCGAGATTGTAAGATATGCAGATAAAAAGGAATTTTGCGCAAAGACGCTTCTTGTCGCATTTTCAGGCGTAGCGTTGGGTTTTCTAATTCATCCAAATGTCCCGAATAATTTCCTTCAATTTTATTTAAACTCGATTCTTGTACCGCTTTATACGATGAAGACAGGTATCCTTGAGCTGGGTGCTGAGTTTTTCCCGATTAATACGCGGCAGTTTCTTTTAGGTTACCCGGTTATAGTAATAGGTGTAATTACTTTAATATTCGTTGGTATTTCTAAAAGGCCAAAGATCAGATTTGAGACCAAGGTATTTCTGACGCTGGGCATGGTATTTTTCATACTTTCTTTTATCTGTAGGCGCTATCTCTTGCATGGTTATCCGATAATGCTCGTAGCCCTTGCATCATATTGTTCAGATTCTGAAATAAAAAACATCAGCAAAAAGGCAACTGTCTTTATAGTCGCTGGAATGCTGCTCTTAGGTTTTAATTCCTTTAAAGCTGTCAGATATAACGGCCTTGTTACAAAGATCGTAAACACGCACTACGAGAGATTCGGCAAGTGGATGAAAGACTATATTCCAGATGAAAAACTCATATTCCACGCCAACTGGTCTGATTCGCAATATTTCATAGGACTAAATCCAGACAATGATTACTTCGTCACACTCGACCCTGTTTACATGTATAAGTGGAATCCAGAGCTTTACAAGTTGTACAGGGATGTCTCATTTGGAAATACTGACAATCCTTATGCTATACTAAAGAATAAATTTAAGATAAAATACGGCTACGTAGGCAAAAACTATTTCAAGGGCCTGATCGAACAAATAAAAGCAGATTCCAGATTCACAATACTAACCGAAGACAACTTCGGCATAATTTTTACACTAACATAAAGTTATTTTCGGAGAGGTGGCAGAGCGGCCGAATGCGGTGGTCTTGAAAACCATTATGGGCTTACGCTCATCGGGGGTTCGAATCCCTCCCTCTCCGCCATGTGTCATTGCGAGGGCATGAAATGCCCGAAGCAATCCCACCAAATCATCATAACCCCTATATTTTCCAAGCACATATAACATCAGCTGACCTCAGCTAACATCAGTTTTCATCAGGCATACTTTGTCCATTTTTTGACATTTATGTGGTGGAAATGTGGTGGCCTTCTTCTGTCATTGCGAGTCCCTCGGCTTCACTCGGGATAAACTCCGCGAAGCAGCCTCTATTAAAATATCTGAACATTACTGGGCTAATAAGATTTAATAGAGGCTTCATACGAATAATATTGCAAGAAACCGTTTTCTGTGGTATACTTATTATATAAGATGTTACCCTTAAAGCGAATGTAACTTTTACCAAAAATAAAGGCTATTTTTTTATCTGCATTATGATTAACTTTAAAAAAGCCTACTATTTGAAGATTATAGCTATAACAGTGACTGTGTTTTTGTTTTTTAACACTACAGTCTACGGTACAGATCTATCTGATATAAAACAGCTTAGAATTCCCCTTTCATCTTGCAGTAAGGGGAGACTTAGTAAAGCTTATGAAAGTTTCAGAAGGACAAAGGAGAAATTAGGTACATTTTCTTATGTTGCAAACGGTAGAGACCAGGAACAAGAGCAGGGTAATAGAAATACTACCTCTTCTCAAAGACAACAATCTCAGCCTATTTTAAAGTCTTTTTCAAAATCCCTTTTTGGCCGCACGCCTTTTAGGTATAGAGCCTTTTTGTTTTTCATGCCAGGCCTCTTTACCTTTATGTCTATTTTAGATTTAAATGCCAATGCACTTTCATATACTCCAGCACCAGTTAGTTCTGTTGAAGTGGTAGAAGTTATTACTTATCAAGAGCAGCAAAGTCAAAAAGTAACACAGGAAAAGATAGATAGGTTAATAAAACAGTTAGACGAAGATACTACGCGAGATACTGCTATAGATAAGCTAGTCAAAATCGGAGAACCCGCAGTAAATCCTCTTATTGAATCATTGAGGAATATGGACAGCCCCGTAATTGGCGCCCGCATACCCACTATCATTGCCTTAGGTCTAATAGGCCATGAAAGAGCAGTAAAACGTCTCATTGAATTATTGGAAAGTCAGAGGTACCCTATTCGCGAAGCCGCAGACACTGCTTTAGTCAAGATAGGCGAACCCGCAGTTTCTGCTCTAACCAAGGAATTAAATTCAGATGATTGGTGGGTTCAGAAAACAATTGCCCGCATACTCGGCGATATAGGCGACTCTCGATCAGCCCCTGCATTAATAAAGGTATTGGGCGATAAAAATTCAGGTGTTCGAGAAAATGCCGCAAAAGCTCTTGGCAAGATAGCCGATACTCAAACACTTTCTGCCTTATTTAACGAAATAACCAATGAGAGCTCTTCTATCAGAGAACATGCTAAGGAAGTCATTATTAATGTCAGCGGGAAATCCGCAGTTTACTTAACGAATGTCCTCTCCAGTAAAGATAAGTCTGTAATACAATACGCCTCAGAGCTTCTTATTGAAATAGGGAATAACTCTATTCCGGCATTAAAAGAAGGCTTGGATAGCGAAAACTCTACCCTACGCCAGAACACCCTCAAAGTCCTAGAACAGATCTCCCCAGAAGACGCCAAGCTCTACAAGAAACAACAGACCCAAAAACTCATTAAGAAAGGAAGCCCATACATCATAAAGGGAATAATAGCCCTCGTATCACTGACTGTCATAGGAGGCATTCTCTGGGGCATCATAAGATTCCTCCGCAACAGGAACAAACCACCCACCCAGGGACCAAAGCCATCACCAGCATCTCCATCTATATCAAGGTCAATATTCAATACCATCAGGCAGAAATTCCATCTATTCATGATAGTTACCTTCCTTACGCTTATACCTATATCTACTCTAAAGGCAAATACACCTTTACTATTAAGTCCTCCTGGGCAGGAAGAGGTGGTAACTCCTCAAGATAAACAAGATGAAGAGGTGAGTCAGAGAGAGATTAAGAGGTTGATAAGGGATTTATTGTCAGTTGATAATTATAATACTTCAGCAGCAAGAAAGACTCTGAGAAAATTGAGAAGGATAGGCAAACCTGCAATCTCTCTTTTAATCGAAGAATTGAATAACTCAAGAAATTCTTGGACGACATGTGATATTATAAGTGCTCTCGGTGCAATAGGTGACCCAAGTGCAGGCCCAGTTTTAATCAAAAAATTATACAATGAAATATTTTCTGTTAGCTCCAGTGCCTCAAAAGCTCTTAGCAAAATAGGTAATACTAAAGCAGTTTCTATCTTGATAGAACGACTAAATAATCCCAATGTGAAATATTACACAATGACATTCCTTGGTTCAATGGGGCCATTTGCTAAAAAAGCAGTTCCTGCTTTAATAAAGGAATTAGAAAATAAAGATGTGTATGATTTTGTTCGAGAAGAGGCCGCAGAAGCTCTTGGCAAAATAGACGATCCCCAAGCAGTTCCTGCCTTAATCAAGGCATTAATGAATGAGGAAAGTGGAATTCAAGCTACTGCCGCAAACGCCCTCGGCGAAATAGGCAACCCTCAAGCAGTGCCGGCTTTGATTAAGGCATTGCGTTATGAAGATTATGCTATTCGATCATACACTGCAGAAGCCCTTGGTAAAATAGGTGATCCTCGCGCAGTTCCTGCCTTAATCAGGGTATTGAATAGTGAAAAACGATATATCAAAGGAATCCGAAATACAACCGCAGAAGCCCTTGGTAAAATAGGCGGTAAACAAGTAGTGTCTTATTTGATAAATAATTTTCAAGAATTAAAAGAAGACTTAGGCGAAACAGTAATTGTATTGGCACTGGGTAAGACAGGCAGAGAGGAAGCAGTTTCATATTTAATTAACCTTTTAAAAAATATGAAAGCAGACAATTATCCAGAGATAAAAGAATGCATACGACTTCTGTTTGATATAGGGAAAACAGGTGTTCAGGCTTTAACCGTGCTTATGAAAGATGAAAATAATAAAGACATTTCATATATAAAAGAAGTTTTATTTAATGAAACAGATAAAGACAACCATTTTACTAAACCATTTTTAATAGCTGCTTTTGCTAAGATAGATTCAGAACACATCGCTTTTACTCAAGAATTTTTATTGCATATAGACGATGAAGAAACAATAACATTTTTAATCGAAGCAGCAAAAGATGATAATGCCCAAGTAAGGCATAATGCCCTTAAGGCTCTAGATAAGATTGATACTGATAGGAAAATACAAGTATTTATAGGTGTAGTATTAAACGATAAGAACAAGGATGTAGGAGAATTTGCATTAGAGACATTAGGCAAGATTGATGACCCTGACGCCCAGAGGGTCTATAAGCAGCAGCGTTTCAAGACTATTGTCTGGCCCAAGATAAAAACTGTAACTATAAAGGGATTAGTTATATTGTCACTATTAACCGTAGTAGGCGGCATTCTCTGGGGCATCATAAGATACCTCCGCAACAGGAATAAGCCTCCCACCCAGGGACCAAAGCCACCACCAGTATCTACATCTTCATCAAAGTCCATCTTCAGTAATATCAGGCGCAGATTCACGCTGTTTACCATGATTGTACTCTTCACCCTCATACCTATTGTGCCTATAAAGGCAAATGCGCCTTCATATACTCCAGCAACACTAAGTTCTCTACAAGATAAACAAGTAAGTCAGGAAGAGATAGATGAGTTGATAAGGAGTTTGGGTGGTTATGGGGCACGGTCTGCAATCAAAAAATTAGTAAAGATCGGTAAACCAGCGGTGCATGGATTAATCAAGATGTTGGATCGTACAGGGGAAAAGTATTGGAAGGAACGTACAAATGCCTGTGAGACGCTTGGCAAAATAGGTGATCCTGAAGCGATCCCTGATCTGGTCAACGCATTAGACGATAACCACTGGAGCGTTATAGGAGAAGCAGCAAATGCCCTTTTAGAGATTTACAAGGAAACAGCTATTGATCTAACGCAATATCTAGGAGAGAATTTTGAGAAGCGCTTAGAATCCTACCTGTTGTTTAATCAACAGAAATGGGATGATTTGGTTAAAATAGGTACGCCAGCAGTTAATGTCTTATCCAAAGGGACATATATCGGCAATTGGGAGTTTAGATTGAATGCAGTTGCGACATTAGATAGAATAGGCCCGGCCGCTAAAGAGGCAGTTTCTCGTCTGAGAGAGCTCTTATTAAATGACAAAACATGGGATGTTAGAAGAATCGTAGCCGCTGCATGCGGTAGTATAGGCGATCCACAGGCAATACCTGAGTTAGTCAAAGCCTTGGAATTTGAGGATGGGTTGGCTAAGAACAATGCCGTTGAATCGCTTTTTAAGATTAATACACCCAGGAGCAATTTTTTCGGACATCTATATAAGAAAAATATTTCTTTGGCAACCAAAAGGCTTTCTCAAGACGAAATAATCAAGTATGCGATAGAAGCCCTGGGTTCCTGGGCTATATGCGAGCCTGCAATACAAATTCTTAACAGCATAGGCGCTAAAGCTGTTCCTGATGTAATCAATGTATTAAAGACTCTCAAGGAGGATGAACATTGGATTGTCCGTACAAATGCCTGCAAGGCGCTTGGCAAAATAGGTGATTCCCAGGCAGTTAAAGTTTTGATTAAGGCACTTGATGATAAATATTATAATGTTAGTAGGCCCGCTGCATATGCCCTGAGTGAAATAGGTAGCGCTGAGGCAGTAGCTCCACTAATCAAGAAATTAAATAGTGAAGACGATAAGCTTAAAAACAATGCCAGGCAGGCCCTTGTTAAAATCGGTGAACCCGCAATTTCTGCCTTAATTAAGGCTTGGGAGAAAGGCTATCCAAAAGTATTAAAAGGCGATGTCCCGGAGATTTTGATAAAGATGAATAGCCAAAGGCCCAGGTTCTATGGATATCTTTTTAAAGATGATATTGACTCAGCAACAAAAGGAATTTTAGAGGAAAATGTTATCCAGTATGCAATAGAGGCATTAGGGATCGTACATATCTTTGAGCATGCGGAAAGGATACTTATTAAAACAGGCAAACCCGCAGTTACTGATTTAGTTTCGATAGTGGGGCATGCAGATCAAGGTGTCCGGGTACGCGCCGTGAGAGCCCTTGGCGATATAGGCGATTCCAGGGCAGTCTCTGACTTAATAAAAGCCTTACGAGCGGATCAATATTATTTGGTTCGCGTAAATGCAGCAGAGGCACTTGGTAAAATAGTTGACTCCAGGGCTGCGCCTGGTTTAATCAGCGCCATGGGGAATAGAAACAAAGATGTTCGCGCAGCCTCACTGAATGCCCTTGTAAAGATAGGTAAGGCATCTGTATCTAAGTTATGCGAGGCATTGGAAAACAAAAGCAACTCTATCAGGATAAATTCGGCAAAGGCACTTGGCGATATAAGAGACCCTGGAGCAGTAGCTGATTTAATCAAGGCATTGGATGACAAGGAACAGCTTGTTCGAGAAGTTGCTCAAGGCGCACTTGTTAAAATAGGAAAACCTGCTGTAGGCGCTTTAATCGAGACAGTTAACGGTGATTACAGTAACAATGTCACGTACAATGCCGCAAAGGCGCTTACAAGAATAAATACCGGAAAGAGCAGATTTTACGGCTATCTTCATGAAGAGGATATTGAATCAGCGATAAAAGGTTTATCTGCAGAGAATATGATGGGATATGGAATAGAGGCATTAAAAAGTGGAGATGATAATATTCGCAATAACGCAGCAAATATACTTGCAGATATGGGCAGGCCTGCAGTTCCTGATTTGATAAATTCAATGGAGAGCGAGAATCAGCCCACGCGAGCAAAAGCAGCAGAAACCCTTGGCAAGATAGCTGATCCAGAAGCAGTGCCTGTTTTAATCAAGGCGCTAGGTGATATAGATACAGATGTTATGCAGAGCGCTATAGAGGCCCTTGCCAAAATAGGCGAGCCAGCAGTAACTGATCTCATCAAGACATTGAAGGATAAAGACGAGTCTGTTAAAAGAGGCGGCACAGAAGCCCTTGTCAAAATAGGTAAACCTTCAGCAGATCAGCTTACCAAGCTTTTTTCAACTAAAGATAAGTCAAAGATAAAACAGGTAAGCGATATTCTCATAAGAATTGATAAATCTTCTATCCCAGCCCTCAAAGAGGCTCTTACGAGCAAAAACTCCACCCTTCGCCACAACGCCCTAAAGGTCCTCGAGCAAATCTCCCCCAAGGACGCCAATGCCTACAAGAAACAACAGACTCAAAAACTCGTTAAAAAAGGAAGCCCGTATATCATAAAGGGAATAATAGCCCTCGTATCACTGACTGTCATAGGAGGCATTCTCTGGGGCATCATAAGATTCCTCCGCAACAGAAACAAACCTCCCACCCAGGGATCAAAGCCACCGCCTGCATCTACATCTTCATCAAAGTCCATCTTCAGCCATATCAAGCGCAGGTTCACGTTGTTTACCATGATTATACTTTTCACCCTCATACCTATATTACCGGCAAAGGCAAGGGCTATTTCATATACCCCAGCATCAATAACCCCTCTTGGGATAGAAGAGGTACAGGAACAACAGAGTGAAAAGGTAAGTCAGGAAGAGATAGATAGATTGAGAAAACAGTTAGACCGATACATTACAAGAGATGCGGCTATAGATAAGTTGATCAAAATCGGCGAACCCGCAGTCTCTATCTTAATTAAAACATTCAGTGAAGTAGATGAACATCCTGGGACGTATACAAAATACGGGCTTAGAAACTCAGCTACAAAAGCCCTTATTCAAATAGGTAGACCCGCAGTCCCTGCTTTAATTGGGGCGTTGAATAATAAGAATTGGCTTGTTAAACATCATGCAATAGAAGCACTGGGTAAAATAGGTGACCCCCAAGCAGTGCTTCCTTTAATCAGTATAGTGACTGCAGAACGACGTTCGGGGTGGGGCATTAGATTTGAAGCTAAACCAGAGGATAGTATATGGATAGACGCAATTGGGGCTCTTGGCGAGATACGAGATAAACGAGCAGTGCCTGTTTTAATTAAGGAATTAGATAAAGGAGGAAATTTAGTTGCAGCAATCGCTCTTGGTAAAATAGGTAGTACGCGCGCCGTTACTGCCTTAATAAAGGCATTGGAGGATACTAATACTGATGTTCGAAAAAATGTCGCAGAAGCGCTTGGTAATATAGGTGATGATAGAGCTGTTCCTGCTCTGATTAAAGCATTGAATGATGGTGGTATAGTGAGTAGCGGTTATGAAGGTGCCCTTAAAGGCAAGGTCGCAGAAGCGCTTGGTAATATAGGTGATGATAGAGCTGTTCCTGCTCTAATCAAAGCTTTGGATGATGATAGTAAAACGGCATGGCCTCGAGGTGCAACAGTTGCGCGGGAAGCTGTTATAGCACTTGGTAAAATACGAGATCCAAGAGCAGCCCCTGCTATAATTAGTAAATATTATAGAGGATTGATATCCTTTTCTGCTGATGCCCTAATTAATATCGGTACCCCAGAAGCAAGATTTTATGGATATGTTTACTATAAGGATATTAACTCAGCAATCAAAGGACTTCCTCAAGACGAAATTATACAATATGCGATAGAGGCATTAAGATATGATGAGTATGCTTCGCAAATCCTTGTCAAAATAGGCAAACCAGCAATTCCTAGTTTAATAAAGACATTGGCTGATGATAGTTATTATGTCAGAGAGCATGCCATAGAAACGCTTGGTGGAATCGGTGCTCCTGCGGTGCCTGCGTTAATAACGGCATTGACTGAAAATTTAATTGTTTCAGAAGGCATTGCGGAAGCTCTTGCTAGTATAGGCGAATCAGGAATCAATCCTTTAATCCAACTCCTCGCCAATGAAGATAAATCTATCAGAGCCAAGGGCGAACAAGCTCTTATTACTATCGGTGATGAAGCAATCCTTTATTTAAAAGAAGCTTTACAGAGCGATAACTCCACCCTCCGTCACCACGCCCACAAAGTCCTTAAAGAAATCTCTCCAGAAGACGCTCGTGAATGGGAAGGGGCTCAGACCAGAAAACTCATCCATAAGGTAGGTCCGTATATCATAAAAATAGCAGCAGCCCTCGCAGTATTGACCATAGTAGGAGGCATTCTCTGGGGCATCATAAGATTCCTCCGCAACAGGAATAAGCCTCCCACCCAGGGACCAAAGCCACCACCTGCATCCACATCTTCATCAAAGTCTATCTTTAGCAATATCAGGCGCAGACTTACACTATTCACGATGATTATACTTTTCACCCTCATACCTATATTACCGGCAAAGGCGAATACACTCTTATCATTAAACCCCCCTGGACAGGAAAAGGTGATAACGCCTCAAGATGAACAGGATGAAAAAGTAAGTCAGGAAGAGATAGGTAGGTTGATAAAACAGTTAGGCCAATACGCTACAGAGGGTGCGGCTATAGATAAGTTGGCCAAAATCGGTAAGCCCGCAGTAGACCTCCTCATTGAATTATTGAAAGATACTGATTGGTCTATTTGCATAGTCGCAGCCGGAGCCTTAGGCCAGATAGGCGATGAAAGAGCAGTAGACCCCCTCATTGAATTATTGAAAGGTGATAACTCCTATCTTAGCATAGCCATAATCAATTCCTTAGGTCAGATAGGCGATGAAAGAGCAGTAGACCCCCTCATTGAATTATTGAAAGGTAATGACTACTATCCTGGCGCAGCCGCAGTCACTGCCTTAGTCAAGATAGGCGAACCCGCAGTAAACTCTCTCGTCGAATCATTGAGGGATAGTAACTATAATATTCGCGAACGCACAGCTACTATTTTAGACAGATTAAATTGGATACCTCAAACACAAAAAGAGACAATACATTATTATATTGCAAAAAGAAATTGGGATGCCTTAGTCAAGATAGGCGAACCCGCAGTAAATCCTCTCATTGAATTATTGAGAAGTCCGCGCCACGCTATTCGCAAGGCCACAGCAACTGCCTTAGGCCAAATAGGCAATGAAAGAGCAGTAAATCCTCTCATTGAATTATTGAGAAGTCCGCGCCACGCTATTCGCAAGGCCACAGCAACTGCCTTAGGCCAGATAGGCGATGAAAGAGCAGTAGACCCCCTCATTGAATTATTGAAAGATACTGATTGGTCTATTCGCGAAGCCACAGCAACTGCCTTAGGCCAGATAGGCGATGAAAGAGCAGTAGACCCCCTCATTGAATTATTGAGAAGTCGGCGCTATGCTATTCGCAAAGTCACAGCAACTGCCTTAGGTCAGATAGGTAGTGATGCAGTATCTTATTTATATGATGCATTTAATAATAAAAGCTATTTAGATATTCATGAACATTTAGAAAGTACGCTTATTCAAATAGGTAAGCCTACAGCAGATTACATGGTTCCTCTTCTTTCAGCCAAAGATAAATCAAGCATAGAGCAGATTTATAAGATATTGATTGAGGTAGACGAAGCTTCTATCCCCGCACTTAAAAAGGCCCTAGATAGCAATAATCCCACCCTGCGCCACAACGCCCTAAAGGTCCTCGAACAGATCTCCCCAGAAGACGCCAATGCCTACAAGAAAGCCCAGACCCAAAAACTCGTTAAAAAAGGAAGCCCATATATCCTGAAGGGAATAATAGCTCTTGTATCACTGACTGTCGTAGGCGGCATTCTCTGGGGCATCATAAGATTCCTCCGCAACAGAAACAAACCACCCACCCAGGGACCAAAGCCACCACCAGCCCCATCTACATCAAAGTCCATTTTCAGCAATATCAGGCGAAGATTCACGCTATTCACCATGATTATACTCTTCACCTTCATACCTATATTACCTACAAAGGCAAGGCTATATACTCCTGCACCACTGAGTCCTCCTGGCATAGAAGAAGTAATTACCTCTCAGGATAAACAAGATAAAAAGGCAACACAGGAAGAGATAGATAGGTTGATGGACATGTGGCACCTAGACGCGAATATAGATAAGTTGATCAAAATCGGTAAACCTGCAATAGATCATCTCATTAAGAGATTGAAGGATGAGGGTTGGTGGGTTCGCGAAGACGCAGCCGCTGCCCTGGGCAATATAGGAGATGAAAGAGCAGTAGAGCCTCTTATCGAGAGATTGAAAGATGAGCGTTGGTGGGTCCAGAAAGCCGCAGCCGTTGCCCTGGGCAATATAGGAGATGAAAGAGCAGTAAAGCCACTCATTGAAGCAGTTAAGGATAATGGTCAGGCTTTTCAAGAAGTCGCAGCCATTGCCCTGGGCAATATAGGAGATGAAAGAGCAGTAAAGCCTCTTATTGAATTATTGAAGGATGAGGATAGGCAAGTTTTCGGATCCTCTCCCAAGGTCCGGGAAGCAGCAGCCCAAGCCCTGGGCAATATAGGAGATGAAAGAGCAGTAAAGCCCCTCGTTAGGTTATTGAAGGATGAGACTTTTTGGGTTCAGGAAGCAGCAGCCCAAGCCTTAGACAAGTTAAACTGGAAACCTCAGACACAAGAACACAAAATACATTATTTTATTGCCAAACAAAACTGGAACGCCCTTGTTAATATCGGTAAGCCCGCAGTAGACCCTCTTATTGAGGAATTGAATGATACAGATTTAGATGTTCGCAGATCAGCAATCGAAACCCTAGACATTATAGGAGATGAAAGAGCAGTAGAGCCTCTTATCGAGAGATTGAAGGATGAGAATTCAGATGTTCAGAGAGTAGCAGCCATTGCCTTGGGCAATATAGAAAATACTCCTCTCGAAACCAAAGAAAGCATTGTAAATTATCTTAAATCCAGATTGCAAAACGCTGACTCTAAAATACGCCAACAGACTTTAAAAGTCCTCGAGCAAATCGACCCAAAAACTGCCAATGACTACAAGAAACAACAGACCCAAAAACTCGTTAAAAAAGGAAGCCCATACATCATAAAGGGAATAATAGCCCTCGTATCACTGACTCTCATAGGAGGCATTCTCTGGGGCATCATAAGATTCCTCCGC
>JAVCCW010000026.1 GCA_030765235.1 Candidatus Gorgyraea atricola
AAGGATAAGGACGAAAGAGTTTATAGGGCCCCATCGTCTAGCCTGGTCTAGGACAGGTGGTTCTCAGCCATCAGACACCGGTTCAAATCCGGTTGGGGCTACCAAAGTTCATAGAACCGTATCATAACAGTATCAAAACAGTATCATAAATGTACGTAATTACTTGTATTTAAACTAGTTATAAGAAAGGGGTAGCAAATGGTAGAGAAATATAAGTTCCTGAAAATTAGTGCTGTAATATTCAAGGTTTTAGCTTGGGTATCAGTAGCAGTGGGCATAGTCTCTTCAATAGTGATCTTCATTGGTGGCGGGACGCCAGATGCACCCAGGGTTACTGGATTCATAGGTCTTTTATTAGGTGCAGTTTACTTTTTCGTCTTTTTTACTGCATCAGAGGTGATCTCTCTCCTCTTAGAACTTAGTTGTAAGTGTGAGAAAGGATCTCAGGCATAAGAAGCTATAGGCACATAATTATTGCGAAAACGCTTACATAGAAGCTATAAATTTTTAACTTTTCCTAGCTTTTGAAATAGATTTATTAAGTTCAGTCTTGACAAGGATGTCTATCTAATATATACTATATAGTAGGTAGGGCAGAGTTTTTTATTTCCGTTTATAGTAATAATATTTAAAAAGTATTTGAAGCGTTTTTTAAACCTCTCCGATAATAGCAAACCATGAGTAATCATGGGGCGCAAAACCAAGGGTCCTGAAAAGGATAGCCGAGTTGCCGAAAGAGGAAAGAGTTAGGCAGTTCGGCTATTTTTTTCAAAGGGGGCAGGGCCGATGCTAGACTGGCAAGAAAAACGTTGGGTCAAGGTAATCGCGGTAACTGTCGTGTTTGCCTTTCTTACATATGACATAGCATGGGCTACTGATTTCTCGCCCATTACTATAGCCCCTATAAGTGTACCTAATTTTTCCACATTAAGTAAATTCATTCCTGGCACAAATCTAATAAAAAAGACATTAAAGACTGAAGAGCCTGAAGAGACTGAGATCTCTTTCAGGAGTCAGCTGGTTCCTAGGAAGAAGTATGAGGAACGCTCCGGCTTCCAGCGTATGGAGTCTGTGAAGAAGATGATCAAGCGGCAGATAGATGAGCTGAGAAAAAGACAGGACATCGAGACTGAGCGCAGGCAATCTATATATAATCAATATCAAATCAATAGGCAGCAATATATACAGGATGCAGAAACAGGCGCAGCTGTTCAGGGCATAGAACAACAGTTGATGAAGGCCCGCGGAGAGACCATGAGTGCCGCTGCAAGGTCAGGGGAGTTTAGCTATGTGTTGACCAAAGATGGTATGAGGATCAACTATACTGATGGCCTTCCTTCATCTATGGAAAATGAGCGTATTGTGGATTCATTTGGAAATGTAAGTTACAAGAACACAAAGAACATGAAATATAATAACAACAGGCTCATGGTTTCCTATGATGCAGAGATCGTTGATGCGCTGGGCAACGTTACAAGAGTCCAGTGGCGTAACGGTACATATTCTCCTGACTCTTCATCGATTGGCAATAGATATTTAATTGGATACACTGAAACCACCACAGACGCATATGGCTCAACCAGTATACGCGAATGGTCCACCACAAGAGATGCATATGATGATAAGGGAAGAGCGACCCAGCACCATGAAGTTACAAAAGATGCGCTAGGCAACATTATCTCAACTTCAGATTGGTCTAGCCCCAGCTATGAGGGTGATAACATGACAGGGTATCACCAGGAGACAAAGGATAGCTATGGCAATCTCTACATAACTGATTGGTCTGCTACATTCAATGAGATGGGAAGGATTACATCTGTAACTACAGAGGATGAGCAGATAAATAGAGATCTGAGTTCAAGTAAAAATAAAACAGTTACTGGTTATGAATATGATGAAGATGGAAATTTAGTGAGTGCCCTTGGCGATACAACCATAGAGGGCGAAGATGGTTTTGCAAATTTTTATAGCGGAACAACTACTCATAATTATGAAGTTATTAATGGCCAGATCAAACTGGTCAATACAGTAAACGAGATCCATCATGACAATGCAGATGGCTCTGAAAGCACTGTGACAAGCTTTACTGAGTATAAATATGATGACAGGAATTTGTTAGTTGATGCAAGCGGGTTTAGCACTCAAGATGGCAGGGATATCTTTGGCAGTGGGTTCTCATCGAGTACTGTAGATACCTATGAAATAATCGGCTCTCAGGCAAGAAAGCTCAAGTCAGTCACTATGAGCGAATCTGAGGATATATTTGGAAACATTAGTTATAGCGAGGCCCTTATTGAGTACAAATACAATGAATTAGGCCAGCTTATTGATGCAGAAGGCTATACTGATACAACTGGCATGGATATATTTGGAGATGTCTATAGCACGCACACAGTCCATGAATATACAATCATAAATGGCCAGGCAAAGGTAATCTCTTCCTACACAGGCGGCAATCTAGTAAATCCGTTTTCAGATCTAGGAGGTATGCTGGCCGATCTAGAAAATAAACTCCAGGGTTTTCTGGAAATGACAGTGCCAGAGAAAGAGTCGTTCTTGCAGAGTATAGGCCTTGGCGGAGTTAAAATAGCTGACTTAACCAGCGGCGGGATCTCTACCATGGTAAGCTGGCTTTTCAAAGCAACTACAAACGTGATCAACTGCGCAGTGCAAGCAGTGTATGGGATTCTTGCTAGCTTAGGAATTGAGACTACAAAAGAAGAGCTTGCCCAGACAGCATTCCTTGTGGATATTTTAACAGGCGTAATCACTCCTGACGGCGCCTTTGGCGAAGCCCAGCTTTCCATGTATTCGATCTTAAAATCAGCGCAGGCAAAAGGAGTTACTCTTAAGGGAGCGAATGTAAACTTTGAGCAACTTAAGAGCTATGGCGAAGCAGTAATCGCGCATGTAGGCGGAGATCACTATATAGTAGTGATTGAGATTAGCGATACAGAAGTAACCTATCTGGAGGGCAGCCAGGAAATAGCCGTGACAATAGAAGAGTTTATGAATATGTGGGAAGGGAATATCTTGACGCTTAATTTAGCAGCCGGAGCAACTCAACTGGTAGAA
>JAVCCW010000027.1 GCA_030765235.1 Candidatus Gorgyraea atricola
ATGAAGGAAACATTGCCCTGGCAAAGGGTGAATTAAGGACGCTTCAGACTGCAGTAGAGAGCTATTATATCCATAATAGTAATGCCTATCCAGCCACAGGCGCTGCTGCTCTTCAGATTGCCCTGGCAAGCGCTACACCCAGCATTATAGATTATGTGCCTGCAGATCCGTTTGAGAGTAGTGGCGCTGATTATGCGTATGTAATGGGCGGCACAAACAGTAAATACTATATCATCTATTCTGTAGGCCCGGGCGGCAATGGCAGCGCTGTAATAACTACCGACGCAGTTGTCGAGACCAATGGCTCGAGCTGTATCTATGCTTCTAATATGAGCAAAGATAGTCAACCGTGATTAGTCGTTCAGGATTTACATTGTTAGAGGTTCTTATTGCCACTGTCTTATTCACAGTGAGTACCATTGTCATAATAGGCCTGTTTGGTACGGGCATTATAGGAGGATTTGATTCTGAAAATACGTCTATTGCCATGAATTTGGCTCAGCAGAAAATGGAAGAGATAAGAAATCTGGCTTTCGATGATATTGTTGATGAGGCCAAAGCTGATGTAACAGGTTTTTCCGAGTTCCAGAGAGAGGTGGACGAAACAGAATCCCCTACCGACCTTAAAACCATCACAGTGACTGTCTATCGTACATACAAAGGCGATGAGATAAGCGTGCCGATCACCACATATATATCCAGGAATTAATGAAAAAAGGCCTTACTTTAATAGAACTTTTAATCAGCATAACCTTTATTGCCGCGCTCGCGGCAGTTGTCTCACTTGTCTTTATGGTTGGCTTGAAATCATGGACTTCAGGCAGAAACTACGCCGAGGTCATAGACTCCGGCGGTTTGACCATGGGAAAAATGGTGCGGGAGCTTAGCATGGCGAGTGAGATTACAAAAGCTGAGTCGGATGAAATAGAATTTGAAGCTGATGTAGACGGAGACAATTCGGCAGATACCATAAAATATGATATTGACAAAAGCGGCGACCTGATAAAAACAATGGGATCGGGCAAAAGCAAAACAGAAGTTATCCTGATCGAGGATGTTCAGACTTTTGGTTTGGGCTACTATCTTGACCAAGATGACACCTTGTACGATTCTGTTAGCACCAAAGGCAAGGGTACGACCGAAGCGGACGGCATACGGGTTGTTGTTATATCCTTAAGTTTAAGCGAAGGCGATGAAACAACAACTTTGGGTGGCAGCGCCTACACAAGAAATCAGGGGTTGGATGATTAATAAGAGAGGGTTTGCGCTTCTTTTGGTTTTTGCTGTTTTGGTAGCCTTAAGTAGCATACTCTTTGCTTTTTTGGCAATGGTAAGCGGTGAAATGAGAAATGTAAGCGCTGGATTGCAGAATATTCAGGCTTTCTACATAGCCGAGGCAGGACGGGCAAAAGCAAGGTGGGCGCTTACGACAGACGAACAATCGGTTGGCTGGGGCGAAACGAATAATGATCCCTTTGGTATAGGGATAGGCGCATACGTAGTAACGACGGAATATTCCGATGCCCCCACAAACGAACAAGTGACTATTACTTCAAAGGGATATGTTCCGGACTCTAGCAACCCCTCAGCTAAAAGGCAAGTTATTGAGAGCGATATACCAGCGGCTGCTACTAGTACAGGAAGCAATCTTTCGTTAGGTGCTACAGCTTCGGCATCTTCGGAGGGAGGCAAAGACCCTGCAAGTGATGCCATTGATGGTGATAGTAAGAGTAAATGGAAGGCCGACGACAGTGGTGATGCATGGTTAAAACTGGACTTCGGAAGTTCGACCACATTTAACCAGGTTGTTATCAATGGTCAAAACAAGATCGATTCAGCTACGTTCTATCATTCCGCAGACGATTCTGGTTACAGTGCCGTGACTAATATGACCGAAGATCCTACCTGGACCTTTACCTTTGACGAGGTTTCGGACAGATATTTGAGGACTAACATAGTCGCGACCACAGGTAAAAAAGGTAAAGCCGATACGCCGGAAGTAGATGAACTTGAGACTTACGGTTCCTCAGGGGGCCTTGGCCGGGGCGAATTTTCAACATCATGGTAATGGAAAGTAAAGCGTGATGCCCTCGAATATAATCGCCGCACATTCACGCCCACCCGCTAAAAAAATCGACACAATTTTATACATCAGCTTTTTCTTTTCCGGGATCGCGGGGCTTGTTTACGAGGTTCTCTGGGCCAAACACCTTTCGCTTATATTCGGCAGCACTGCCTCCGCTCATACCTTGGTCCTAGCTACCTTTATGTGCGGATTGGCGTTAGGCAGCTTCTAGATCGGAAAGTTGGCCGATAGGGTCAAGGATAAACTCCTTTTTTATTCACTGGTAGAAATTGCAATTGCCATTTTCTGCGTCTCCACGCCGCAGCTTTTTCGCTTTTCCAAAATTATCTATATAATGGCATCAAGGGATCTTTCCCTGGGGCCGGTCTGGATCACTGCGATTAAATTTCTAATCGGGGCCATTATTATTCTTCCGCCCACGATCTTAATGGGAGGAACACTCCCGATCCTTAGTAAGTTTATGACACGGTCAGCTTCCATAAGGGGGAAGATTGTAGCCCGTCTTTATTATATCAACAGTTTTGGCGCGGTAATCGGGGCTGTTCTTGCTGGTTTTTACTTCATCTACCGTTTTGGCCTCGAACGCTCTATTGTACTGGCGGCGCTTATTAATTTATCGATCGGCGCCGTGGTAATCCTGTTGAGGATGCTCTATAAAAAAGCTCCGCAAGCAGAATTATTACCTCGTGAGGAAAGTTCGCCGGAATACTTTTCAGAAAAAATTGTTAAGATCTCTCTGGGCGCTATCTTTTTATCCGGTTTCACCGCCATGCTCTATGAAATTGTGTGGATCAGAATGCTTTCCACGATACTTGGATCCTCCACATATTCGTTTTCACTTATGCTGGCAGCCTTTATATCCGGCATAACAATCGGGTCTTTTTTAATTTCCAGACATATGCCGCAAACAAAGCGCACGTTTTTGTTTTTCGGATTGTGTGAAATACTTATAGGCATCGGGTTGATCTTCTCCCTTCCTTTTTACGAGAGGTTACCGTTTTTCTTTTTAAGGCTTTCCGGGATCTTTGCTCGAACACCCGAAACCTTTGTGTTTTATTCAGCAATTAAATTTCTGCTTTCATTTCTTGTGATGCTTCTGCCCACGATATTTTTAGGAATGACCCTTCCACTGGTAAGCAAAATCGTTTCCCGCAAACTGGAATTTTTGGGAAAAAAAGTCGGAAGTGTTTTTGCTTTTAACACTACCGGTAATATTATGGGCGCTTTAGTCTCAGGATTGATCCTCCTGCCCGTGCTGGGCCTGAAGCATACTCTGGAGTTCGGGATAGCGATTAATTTGTTAATCGGGTTTATAATTTTGTCCGCGGATAAAAACTTATTTTTGAGAGGAAAAATATATTTAGTTTCTGCTTGTTGTGTCGTGTTTCTTACGTATAAAATAATTATACCCGACTGGAATCAGGTTTATTTTAGTGCCCAGCTTTTCAGGCATGATGGTGACACAAAAGATACGTTCCGCAAATTTTCAAAAAAATTAAAAAGCAAAAAAAATATTTTCTACGAGGATGGCCCGGAGGCGACGGTTTCGGTTATGAAGACAGGAGATGCCTTAGTTCTCTATATAAATGGCAAGGCTGATGCGTCTACTACAAAGAGCGATATGTCTACACAGATCCTTGCTGCGGAACTTCCGTTGATCCTGAAGCCGGATATTAAAGATGTGTTTGTCGTGGGGCTTGGAAGCGGAGTAACTTGCGGCTCGGCGCTTCTTCATCCCGTAGAAAACCTGGATCTCGTTGAGATCTCACCTTCGGTTGTGGATGCCGCGGAGTATTTCGCTCGATTTAACTATAACGCATTACATGACAAAAGGCTCCATCTTTATATAGAGGACGCCAGGACCTTTGTACAGCGGATCGATAAGAAATATGACCTTATAATTAGCGAGCCGTCAAACCCGTGGGTGAGCGGCAATGGAACGCTATTTACGGTGGAATACTTCTGGGACTGTTTAAACTCCTTGAAGGAAGACGGCCTCATGATTCAATGGGTATAGACGTATGAGATGAACGATGAAGTATTTGAAATGATCCTAAGGACCTTTTGTTCGGTTTTTCCCGAGGTGACCATGTGGTCGACCGGGGCCTCCGACATTCTTCTTATAGGGTCAAAGAAAGCGGTTATTCCAAATTTTGCCAAATCTGAAAAAAGAATAACTCAAACGTTGATAAGAGAGGATCTCTCAAGAATAAGGCTTAATAGTCTGTTTGCCCTTCTCAGCTTTCAACTGGCTTCGAACAAAAATATTAAAGAAACGTTCAGAATGAAAGAAGCTGTAAATAGCGATTATTTTCCGATCCTAGAATACAAGGCGCCTCTTGCGCTTTACACCGGGGCGGCCGTAAAGAGATTGATCATATATTTGGACGAAAGGAGGATCCCTTTAGAAAGAGGAGATCTTTTAATGAAAAAGTACCTCGAACGTCGCAAGATAGACTATGCAGACTTAGAAAGCCTGTTTAAGTATATAAGCAAAAAATCAGGATGTAATAAAAACCTTCTTCTATCTTTGACTAAAAGATGGCATGATGAATATCTGGATGACGGCCAGGCGGAGCTGGCTTATACAATGCACAATATAGACCATGTGGAAAATACTGCTCTTAGGCTGGAAAAGCTGATCCATCGCGACAAAAAATTCAGAACGTTAGACCTTTACGCTTCTTTTCAGATGAGGCGGTATGAAACCCTGAGGTCTTTCCTTCTTCCCGCTATTTTTGATGATGTTGCGGATAAGATAAAGATGTGTATAGGCTTAACAGAAGACAGGAAAGCAAAGTTTTATTCTCTTCTCGGCAGAGTTTATTTTAAGATGGAAGATTACAAAGAGGCCATTCGATATTATTTAAAAGCCGAGGAACTGATCGAATCGAAGAGAGAAGACGCTGAATCACAGGGTTTGGATTATTTAAAGCTTCTAAATAATATAAGCTTTGCCTATTTTAGGGATGGCGACCCGGATAAATCAACCGTATACGCAAAAAAGGTGCTTGTCCGGGATGAGGATAATTTTTATGCAAAAACTATAATTAAATTTATTGATTTCAAATATGCCACTGGTAAATTTATACCTTCTTTGGAAGACTAAAATCGAAAATTTAGGTTGATTATTTTAAGGGGAACCCTTAAAATAAGGTCGAAGCTCTTTGAAGTTCTGGTGATATAGATATGGATATGTATAATAAGGCAAAGACAATGTTTAAGAAAGATTACATAGTGGGACTGGATATCGGGTCATCGTCTATAAAATTGGTCCAATTCCTAAAAAAAGAAGATGGCCTGCATCTTGTGAAGGCTGGGTTGGAAGAGATTGCGGGCAATGACAAAGAAGAAAGCATATTAGCCGCCCTCAAAAAGTTACTGCGGGGAGTTAGTATTAAGAAGTCGAAATTCATTCTAAGCATTAATTGCCCGAAAACAACGATAAA